>NZ_JAZGVT010000065.1:0-46868 GCF_036440755.1 Methylobacter sp. Wu8
TTAATTTAGGCAATTACCATGAAGAGCATGAAGACTTAAACCTTTCATGCCGCTTCATGTCCTTCATGGTTAAAAAATGAAAAATAAAACTTGCTCAGGTTATTTCATGCACGTTCCTAAGTAGGGCGCGGGGACAAAAGCCGCACCCGAATTTTTTATAGTGTTATCCGCGGGCATCTGTTTAAATCCGCGTCATCCATGTGCAATCATTAGATAGGACATCTTTAATAAATGAATTTAAGCCAAATTGAATTGCTTCGCGTTCTTCAAGAAAATGATTTCAGCCTTTCAAAAGCGGCGGAAAAAATGCACATCGTGCAATCGGCAGTCAGCCGGCAATTGCAGCTTTTCGAGGCCGAGCTGGGGTCCCCGATCTACGAACGGCAAGGCAAGAAACTGATAGGCTTGACCTCCCTGGGCCAACGCATCATGGCAGAAGTCGCGACCATTAACATGGCCAAGAACAATATCCAGACCATAGCGGCCGACTATATCGACAGCAACCAGGGCGTGCTGCATATTGCGACCACGCACACCCAGGCCAAGTATTTTTTACCCAGCCCTATCCTGCGCTTTAGGGAAAAATACCCGGGCGTCAGGATTTATATGATCGAAGCGTCGCCCGAACAACTGATTAATAAACTGCACACCCGGAAAGCCGATATTGCGATCTGCACCGAGAAGGTCGACGAAGATGCCGATTTGGTCGTCAAACCCTGCTATGAATGGCATCATGCGGTCGTGGTGCCAAAAAATCATCCGCTGAGCGAGGGTGACATTTCTCTTAAACGGCTCGCCTCTTATCCGATACTCACCTACAGCTTCGGTTTTACCGGCCGCTCAAATATCGAGACCGCCTTTAAAAACACCGACATGGAGCTGGACATTATCCTGGCCGCCGCCGATACCGACGTGATCAAGACTTATGTCCGCCTGGGCATGGGCGTCGGCATTATCGCCGGCATGGCGTATGATCCGGCGATGGATCATGATCTGGTGGCGCGGGATTTATCGCATCTTATTCCCAGCTCAAGAACCAAGATCGCCTATTTAAAAAACAACTACCTGCCTTTATATACGCAGCACTTCATCGACGAGCTGCTGGTTGCGGCTAAAGAGCTCGGTGTCGCTGGGAGCGAGATTTAATATAGTCTGCGGGATTCGTATATGCGCTGGAGACGGTAAAAGCATTATTCACCACGAACGACTGCATGGATGCAGGAGGTAGAGCAATGCAGGAGCAATTACCGAGACACGAAGGACACGAAGTTTTATTAAGGAATGTGCATGAAATAACTTTTGCAAATAGCATCGCCACTATCCCCAGACCTGGCGGGTTTTAACTTGTGAAGTGATTTTATCCGCACTCCTATAGATATTTCTCTTCGTGCCCTTCGTGTCTTCGTGGTTATTCTTATGCTGTTTTAAAAGAGATTACGGCATCACATCCGTTATTTCATTGAGGTAAATCTGGACAAAAACGATGCGCGGCCCATTCATTTTTCTGACCACAACTTCGAACTGGTTGAATTCAATCTTTTGGCCTTCTACCGGAATGTCGCGCAGCTTGGCCATGATGAGGCCGCCGATCGATACCTCGTCTTCCAATTCAAGCTCTTCGTTCTCGACATCGATTCCCAGAATCCGTTCCAGCGAAAATATCGGCAGACTGCCCTTGCCGATCAGCGTGCCGTTATCAAGCCGGGTCCAGTCATTGTTGTTTTGACGGAACTCGTCGCGTATCTCACCGACCATCGCGCTTAACAAATTATCCAGCGTGATGAAACCTTGCGGTTTTTGGCCTTTTTGCCCGATGATTGCAAAATGCGATGTTCCCATGCGGAATTGACGGAACAGTTCCAGTGCCGGTGTATGCGCCGCTATGTATTGGATAGGCCGCAGGTAATGAGTCAAATCCTCAATCGCGTGGCCTTCCTGTTGGGCGAAAAACAAATCCTTCAAATGGATCACCCCTAACACATCAACACCGTTAGTGTCGAAATAGGGATAACGGCTGAAGCGTTTTTGAGACACGGTTTGCAGGTTTTTTTGCAATGACTCGTTGCGGTGCAAGGCAGTGATCTCATGGATCGGGCGCATCAAATCGGATACTTCGAGTTCGCTGAAATCGAGCGTTTTCGCCAGAATGTTCCATTCATCGCGGGTAAAGCGGTCGTCCGGGAAGTTGCTGCGTAAAATAAGCTTAAGCTCGTCAGCCGAGTAATGCGCATCATGACCATGAACATTACCCAAACCGAACAGGCGCAGTACCAAATTGGCGCTGGAGTTGAGCAGCCAGATCGCCGGATACATCAGCCAATAAAATCCGTAGAGCGGAACGGCGCTCCATAAGCCGATTTTTTCAGGATTACGAATCGCCAGAGATTTCGGCGCAAGCTCGCCGACGACGATGTGCAGAAACGAAATGGCGGTAAAGGCGAACGCGAACGATATGCCGTGTATCATTTCCGGTGATGTGACGTCGAACCTGTCGAATAGGGATTCCAGCAGGCTGGCAAACGCAGGTTCGCCAATCCAGCCCAGACCGAGCGAAGCGAGCGTAATGCCCAGCTGGCAGGCCGATAAATAGGCATCGAGTTTTGCGTGTACCTTTCCCAGAATGCGTCCGCGCCAACCTTTCGTTTTAACAATCGCGCGGATGCGCGTTTGCCGCAGTTTGACCAGACCGAACTCTGCGGCCACAAAAAAGCCATTGAGCGCGACCAGCAACAGTGCGGCAATGATCAGAAAAAGATTATTCATAACACTTAAGCTTTAATGGAAAGTAGTATTGGCATCGTCGATCAAGTGAAGAGACTACCCAATTATGGGTAGTATACACATAGCGCCCCCAACGGACATTGATCGGCGTTAAATTGCACGCTTTTCGGGACAAAACTGCCGGGATATAAGGCTTATATGGCGTTCTTGTTTTTTTGGTTACGCCGTTTTTTCAACAAGAAGAGAAGCCCAATGACAATTTACAACCCCCTGACGAAGGAGAACTCAATGGAACGACCGCAACCCGTGAGCTTCGGCGAAGCTTTCCGCTTCTGGCTCAAACTCGGCTTTATCAGCTTCGGCGGCCCTGCCGGGCAAATCGCGATCATGCACCAGGAACTGGTCGAGCGGCGGCGTTGGATTTCGGAAAAGCGTTTCCTGCATGCGCTGAATTACTGCATGTTGTTGCCGGGGCCTGAAGCGCAGCAACTCGCGGTTTATCTCGGCTGGCTGATGCATCGCACCTGGGGCGGCGTGGTCGCCGGATTGTTGTTTATCCTGCCGTCTCTGTTACTGTTGATCCTGCTGAGCTGGGTTTACCTGCGTTTCGGCCAGGTTCCGGCGGTGGCCGGCGTGCTTTACGGCATCAAACCCGCCGTCACCGCCATCGTACTGTTCGCGGCGTATCGCATCGGCTCGCGGGCTTTAAAAAACGGCCTATTGTGGACGCTGGCGGCGCTGGCCTTTCTCGCGATCTTCGCATTGCATGCGCCGTTCCCGTTGATCGTGCTGATCGCGGCCTGTCTCGGAGCCATTGGCGGACGCATCGTCCCTGACAAATTCGCCGTTGGCGGCCATGACGCGACCAAACAAAGCTACGGTCCCGCGCTGATCGATGACGATACGCCGATTCCCGACCATGCCCGGTTCCGTTGGCCGCACCTGCTTAAAATCGCGGCGGCGGGATTGATTTTGTGGGGCGGCGTGATCGGATTTTTGTGCGGGCAATACGGCTGGAACGGTGCGCTCACGCAGATGGGCTGGTTTTTCACCAAGGCGGCGCTGCTGACTTTCGGCGGCGCTTATGCGGTGTTGCCTTATGTGTACCAGGGAGCGGTGGAACATTACCATTGGCTGAGCGCCACGCAAATGATCGACGGCCTGGCGCTGGGCGAAACCACGCCCGGCCCGCTGATCATGATCGTCACCTTCGTCGGCTTCCTGGGCGGCTGGAGCCAGTTGCCTCTCGGTTCCGATGCGTTATTGATGGCCGGTGTGGTCGCGGCGGTCGTAGTCACCTATTTCACCTTCCTGCCCAGTTTTCTGTTCATCCTGGCGGGCGGCCCCTTGGTGGAGTCCACCCACGGCAATTTAAAATTCACCGCTCCGCTGTCGGCAATTACCGCCGCCGTGGTCGGCGTGATTCTTAATCTTGCCGTATTTTTTGCCTGGCATGTGTTCTGGCCGCAAGGTTTCGAAGGTCGTTTCGACGGCATTGCCGCGCTGATCGGGGCGGGCGCGTTGCTGGCCTTGTTCCGTTACAAGGCGGGCGTCATTCCGGTCATCGGCGCTTGCGGCATGGCGGGACTGTTGCTGTTGTTTATCAAGCCCTGGCTTGCCCAGCAAGGGATTTTTTTATGAATACGATGTTCGATATGGTCGCGGATTCTATCCCTGTATGCCGGAATATTGGGCAACAAAAACAGTTACCCAACCCGTTTAACAAGCCGCCAGGAAGCCTTTGCCTGACGGCCTCCAAACCCCTTTTGGGTCGGATGTTAGAATCAACAGCGCTTAAATGGGTAACGGGCCGATGCGTCCTGCCTGTTCCCTGCCCGCCTTGTCGCCATAAACCATCCTGATAATTTCCCTTCTCGCTTCCAACCAGTCGCGCAGTTCGTTTCCCGGCTTAAAGGCGCGCTTTTCCGCTTTGTAATAGGCCGCCTCGGCGATCATCGATTTAAGACTCTCGTCCAGCTCGTATGCAGGAACAGGTTCCGGGTTTGCCGAGGTAAAGCCGAACTTTACCAAACCGAAAACGGTTTGCGGCGAGCTGTTTTTAATGCCGATTTCCAGAGGCTCCCGTTCCGCCAGCGTACCGAACAGGCGATCCCATATCGAAAACACCGCGCCGTAGTTGGTATCGTGCTCACTGCGCTCCGTCGAATGGTGCGTGCGATGCAGATAAGGCACGATGATGACCCGCCCGAAGTGCTTTTCGCCGGGAAATGAAATATTGCCGTGATGAAACATGATGAACAAGGTCAACAGGGTTTCATTAATAAGCACCAGCATTTGATCCACGCCCAACAGGATAATGTAAGCCGCTTTCAGCACGGTGATGATCAGCAGCTCGACAACATGCAGACGGAATGCGGTCGACACATTCAAATAAGGGTCGTTGTGATGCACTTTGTGGAACATCCACAAGCCATCGAAACTGTGACTGATCCTGTGCCAGCAATAAAGCATTAAATCGAGCAACAGGAACGACAACAGGGCTTTCCAGCCCGGATTGTCGATGTGGCTTAACAGCCCCCGGTCGGAATAGCGTTCGGCCAGCATCAATAAAGGCGTTGCAGACAGCAACGAAATAACGATGCTGTTAAACATAAACAGGCCGATATTGGTTTGATAAGACCGGCGCAACTGTTTAGCGGGCAATCTGCGTTTGGGGCGGAAAAACTCAAGAGCCGATAAAGCGACAAATACAATAAGCAAGATAAATGTCGCCAATTTTCCGGGCATGCTTGATAGCCAGATTAAATAGCTTTCCACAAAAGTGATTAATGACATAATTTCGCTAGACATTGTCTTCTCCTTAATACAGCTTAGTGCAACGACATCTTAAGTAAAGACGGTGACAATTTGATGAAAAAAGGCTGAGGCAATAATTCCGATAGGCTCGGCTCCTTTACTTAAGAAAACGCCTCGATTATATCAAAGCAAAATCCGAGCCACAAACCGTTTACAGCCGAAAATATCACAAGAACACATAAAAAAATAATTATTTTTCAGATACTTGCATTATGTGGATTGAAAATAACATGAACGGCCGACTGAAAGAATTTTGTTTTTTTAAGTCGGCTGATTGTATCAGTCCGGTGCAACTGCTCTGTTGCATGCACTGTTTACAACATTCTTAAGCGTAGTTGAAGCGCGCAGAGAATCTTACGGTCATACTCAGGAGACGCCCCGTACACTTGAGCCGATTCATCGCGAACCGAGCATTGGAATGATCGACTGCGGCTATAACAGCAAGGTATCAGCGCAAAATCGCTTCTTTACAAACAGCGTATCAGCAGCGCCTGCTGGATTTTCAGCACAACGGGGGGGGTGCGAAAGCGCCCAGCCTTTTTTTATTAGCAAAGACAACACTGCCGAGTCCTCAACCGTCCCTGAGGGAAGCGCTGATTTAGTCCTTCGACAGGTTCAGGACGAACGGTAACGTATTGATTCCGTTCGTGGCGAGCCTGTCGAACCATGAACGGAAGCATTTTGTTCAGCGCTTCCTAGCTCATCACAAGCTGTTGGTCTGTCTTTTTGCTCAACGCATCACCGGTTCTTCATATTTATTTTTCCATCTACAATCCCAAGAGAATTTCATACATAGATCGGTATATTCGGCTGTCGGCTTGACAGTCGCATTGCCCAACCGAAAGTCGTCAAATAAACGCCAGGGCAAATTAGCCCTACGGGCTGCTTCATCCTGACAGTATTATCCACCCGCGATGACGCCGACAGCCTGTTGATTGACAGGCGGCATTTGCGCTACTGCCGCTGATTTTCTAGCGGTCAATAGCAAATCGGAAACAAAAAACAGCTGAAAAAACAATACTGTAAACCCCCGCATAACGCTTACTGAATTTAAAATGCGTATTTAAATTTAAAATTTCAATTACAATTGCCAAACATCATTACTACGCCTGTTTCGATCAATTTGCCTGCATGCCGAACCTTAAAATCAAGCCGGAAAAAACCCGCATCCGGCTGTTAACCGCAGCCAGCCGAATCTTCGCGGAAAAAGGCTTCCAGGACGCGACAATAGCCGAAATCTGCGGGCAGGCGAACGCCAATATCGCCTCGGTCAATTATCATTTCCGCGACAAGGAAACCCTCTATCTGGAATCCTGGCGTTTTGCATTTAATCAGGAACTAGAGCTGTACCCGCCCGACGGCGGCCTGACAGACGACGCACCGGCGGAACAACGGCTGGCCGAATGGATTAAATCCCTGGTCAGGCGCATCGGCGACGAGAATTCCTATTCGTTTGCGATTATTCATAAGGAAATGGCGCAGCCTACCCGGCTGCTGGCCGATATTCTGGAAAAGGAAATCAACCCTCAGCGCCTGCAAATGTTCGCCTTGCTGAAAGAATGCCTGGGACAGGCGGCCAGCGAACAGCAAATCCAGTACTGCCACGCCAGCATCATGGGCCAATGTTTTCAGCTGTTGCGGTTAAGACACATGCAAGGCGCCCGGCCGCATCGCAAACATCCCAGCGACTTAAGCAACCTCAAGGCGTTTGCCGAACACGTCGCGCAATTTTCGCTAGCCGGTATCCAAGCTATCCGTTCCCAAACCCTTAATTAATAACGCCCGTATGAGTCAACACAATCGCCGCACATTACTCCCGCCCGCCAACCGACGCCGGGCTTTTTTACTGCCCGGATCGCTGATCGTGCTGGCCATTATCGCCGCAGTCTTTTATTTCCAGCATGCGTCGTCGCCGGATGGTGAAAAATCCGATTCCAAGCGCGGCAAACGCGGCCGCGACAATGACGCACCGGTGGCGGTGTCGGCGGAAACCGCCGGCAAAGCCGATTTTCCGGTCTATCTGAACGGCCTGGGCACCGTCACCGCCTTGCGCTCCGTGACCGTGCGCTCCAGGGTTGACGGCGAACTGATGCGGGTGGCGTTCACCGAGGGCCAAATGGTCAAGGAAGGCGATTTACTGGCGGAAATCGATCCGCGCCCGTTTCAGGTGCAGTTACAGCAAGCCGAAGGCCAGTTGCTGCGCGATGAAGCGCTGCTGAAAAACGCCCAACTGGACCATGAGCGCTACCTGACCCTGCTCGAACAGGACTCTATTTCCGCCCAGCAAACCAAAACCCAGGAAGCCCAGGTCAAACAATATCAAGGCATTGTGGAAATGGATAAAGCCCAGGTCAATAACGCTAAACTCCAGCTCAGCTATGCCAAACTGACCGCCCCGATCCCTGGCCGGGTCGGATTGCGCCAGATCGACCAAGGCAACATCCTCCAGGCCAACGATGCTAACGGCTTGGTGGTGATTACCCAGCTTCAGCCGATCAGCGTGGTGTTTACCCTGCCCGAAGACAAGGTGCAATCGGTGGTGAAGCGTTGGCGATCCAACGAAGCGGTTAACGTCGAAGCCTATGACCGGGCCGGTAAAACCAAGCTGGCCGACGGCAAATTGCTGGCGCTGGACAACCAGATCGACCCCACCACCGGCACGCTGAAACTGAAGGCGCAATTCGACAATAACGAAAGTACCCTGTTCGCCAACCAGTTCGTCAACATCAAAATGCACCTGGAAACCTTGCCCGGCGTGACCCTGGTTTCCAGCGCCGCGATCCAGCACGACACTCAGGGCCCGTTTGTCTACGTGGTCGGCTCGGAAAAAACCGCGCAGGCGCGCCGCATCACTTTGGGGCCGACCGAGGGAGACAAGGTTGCGGTGCTCAGCAATCTTGCCGCCGGCGAAACCGTGGTGGTGGATGGCGTCGACAGGCTGCGCGACGGCAGCCCGGTCGATATTGCCAAAAAAGACGGGATAGCCGTGGCCGCCGATCCGAATGCGCAGCCCAAGTCCGAAGGCAAGTCGCGTAAAAACGATAAGCGTCCTTGACTATGATTCCAGCAAACCACGCCCTGCCGAATTTCAACCCGTCCCGGCTGTTCGTCCTGCGCCCGGTGGCGACCTCGCTGCTGATGCTGGCGATGTTGCTGGTCGGCATCCTGGCTTACCGCTTGTTGCCGGTATCGGCGCTGCCGCAGGTCGACTATCCGACCATCCAGGTGATCACGCTGTATCCGGGCGCCAGCCCCGAGGTCATGACGTCGGTGGTCACCGCGCCGCTGGAGCGCCAGTTCGGCCAGATGCCCGGACTCACCCAGATGTCGTCGACCAGCTCCGGCGGCGCGTCGGTGATTACCCTGCAATTCAACCTGAACCTGGATCTGGACATCGCCGAACAAACCGTGCAGGCGGCGATTAACGCCGCCGCCAACTTCCTGCCGAAAGATTTGCCGCAAGCGCCGATTTACAGCAAGGTCAATCCTGCCGACACGCCGATCATGACCTTGGCGGTCAGCTCCAAAGGCTTGCCGCTGTTCAAGGTCCAGGACCTGGTCGACACCCGGTTGGCCCAGAAAATCGCCCAATTATCCGGCGTCGGCATGGTCAACATCAGCGGCGGCCAGCGTCCCGCAGTGCGGATCCAGGCCAACCATAAAGCCTTGGCCGCATACGGCATCAGCCTGGAAGATGTGCGTAGCGTGATCGCCGCCGCCAACGTCAACCAGCCCAAAGGCATGTTCAACGGACCGATGCGTTCGGCGATTATCGACAGCAACGACCAATTGCGCTCGGCGGCGGAATACCGCGATCTGGTCGTGGCTTACCGCAACGGCGGGCCGGTGCATCTGTCCGAAGTCGCCGAAGTGGTGGACGGCGCGGAAAATGTCCGGCTCGCCGCCTGGGCAAACAAAGAGGCGGCGGTAATCGTCAACATCCAGCGTCAGCCCGGCGCGAACGTGATCGAAGTGGTTGACCGCGTCAAGGAACTGCTGCCGAAATTACAGGCCTCCTTGCCGCTCAACGTCGACGTGCTGCCGCTGACCGACCGCACCGTGACCATCCGCGCCTCGGTGCGTGACGTGCAGTTCGAGCTGCTGCTGGCGGTCGCGCTGGTGGTGATGGTGATTTTCCTGTTCCTGCGCAACGTACCCGCCACGATCATTCCGGGCGTCGCGGTGCCGCTGTCTCTGGTCGGCACCTTCGCGGTGATGTACTTGGCCGAGTTCAGCATCAACAACCTGACGCTGATGGCGCTGACCATCGCGACCGGCTTCGTGGTCGACGACGCGATTGTGGTCATCGAGAATATCTCCCGCTATATCGAGCGCGGCGAATCGCCGTTGAAAGCCGCGCTGAAAGGCTCCGAACAAATCGGCTTTACCATTATTTCTCTGACCTTTTCGCTGATCGCCGTGCTGATTCCGCTGTTGTTCATGAGCGACGTGGTCGGCCGGCTGTTCCGGGAGTTCGCGATCACGCTGGCGGTGGCTATCCTGATTTCCGCGGTCGTATCGCTGACGCTGACGCCGATGATGTGCGCCAAGCTGCTGCATTCGCACCCGGAGCCTGCCGAAAAGCCCGACGACTGGTTCGACAAGCTGATTGCCGCTTACGGCCGCAGCCTGGAATGGGTCATGCAGCGGCAAGGCCTGACCCTATCGGTGTTTTTCGCTACCGCCGCGCTGACCGTGGCGCTGTACGTCTTCATTCCCAAGGGATTTTTCCCGGTCCAGGATACCGGCATCATCCAGGGTTTTTCCGAAGCGCCGCAAAATGTGTCTTTTTCGGCGATGGCCGAACACCAGCAAAAACTGGCCGCGCTGCTGCTTGAAGATCCGGCGGTAGAAAGCCTGTCGTCGTTCATCGGCGTCGACGGCATCAATACCACGCCCAACGCAGGCCGTTTCCTGATCAACCTGAAACCGCAAGCCGAACGCAAGCTAAGCGCCAGCGAGGTCATAGCGCGGCTGAAACCCAAACTGTCCGGGCTGACCGGACTTAGCCTGTATTTACAGCCGGTGCAGGACTTGACGATGGAGAACCGGGTCAGCCGCACTCAGTACCAGTTCACGCTGGAAACACCGGACATCGATGAATTGAACCTCTGGACGCATAAGCTCGTCGATGAACTCTCCCGGCAGCCGGAACTTGCCGATGTCACCAGCGATGTGCAGGACCAGGGCCGGCAAGTCTATGTCAACATCGACCGCAGCACCGCCAGCCGCCTCGGCGTCAGCACCGCCGCAATCGACGAAACGCTGTACAGCGCTTACGGACAGCGGCTGGTATCGACTATTTTCACCCAATCCAACCAGTACCGGGTGGTGCTTGAAGTCGATCCAAGCGCGCAAAACTCCCCGGAAGCCTTGAACGATTTACGGATTCCTTCCAGCAACGGCACGCAGGTGCCGCTGTCGGCGATAGCCCAATTATCGGAACGGCCGACACCGCTGTCGATCAACCATCTCGACCAGTTCCCGGTCGCGACCTTATCGTTTAACCTCGCACCGGGCGCGGCGCTCGGCGATGCGGTAAAGACTATCGACCGCATCAAACAGCAAATCGGCCTGCCTGCCGGCATCCGCACCGATTACCAGGGCGCGGCGCTGGCGTTCAAAGCCTCGCTGGGCAATACCCTGTGGCTGATCCTGGCCGCGATCGTCACCGTTTATATCGTGCTCGGCGTGTTGTACGAAAGCTATATCCACCCGATCACTATTTTGTCCACGCTGCCGTCCGCCGGTGTCGGCGCACTGCTGGCGCTGATCGTTTCCGGCGGCGATCTGGGCATCATCGGCATCATCGGCATCATCCTGTTAATCGGTATCGTCAAGAAGAACGCGATCATGATGATCGACTTCGCGCTGGAAGCCGAGCGCAAGCAAGGCATGTCGCCAAGCGACGCGATTTTCCAGGCCTGCCTGCTGCGCTTCAGGCCGATTTTGATGACCACGCTGGCCGCCTTGCTGGGCGCTCTGCCGTTGATGTTGGGCAGCGGCGTCGGCTCGGAGCTGCGCCATCCTTTGGGCATCACGATGGTCGGCGGCTTGTTGCTGAGCCAGTTGTTGACCCTGTACACCACGCCGGTGATTTATTTATGGATGGACGGCCTGGCCCGGCGCGTGTCCGGCCGTCTGAACCTGAATCCGGCTGAAACCATCGAAGACGACGGAAGCTTGCGATGAATTTATCGGCGCTGTTCATTTACCGGCCGGTCGCCACCAGTCTGCTGACCCTGGCCATATCCCTGGCCGGTATTCTGGCTTTCCTGAATTTACCGGTGGCGTCGTTGCCGCAGGTGGAATTCCCGACCATCAGCGTAACCGCCCAGTTGCCCGGAGCCAGCGCTGAGACCATGGCGGCCACGGTGGCGACGCCGCTGGAGCGGGCATTGGGCCGGATCGCCGGGATTGCCGAAATGACCTCCAGCAGCCTGCAGGGCGCGTCCCAGATTACCCTGCAATTCGATCTGGACCGCGACATCAACGGCGCCGCCCGCGATGTGCAGGCGGCGATCAATGCCGCCGCCGGCATGCTGCCCAGCGGCATGCCCAATCGCCCCAGTTACCGGCTGGACAACCCTTCCGACGCGCCGATCCTGGTTCTGGCGCTGACCTCGGACACTCTCGGCCGCGGCCAAATGTACGACGCCGCCTCGACTATCCTGGCGCAGAAAATATCGCAGATTCCCGGCATCGGCCTAGTGCAGCTCGGCGGCGCGGCGTTGCCGGCGGTACGGGTCGAGCTGAATCCCAACGCGCTAAGCAAATACGGCATCGGCCTGGAGGATGTCAGGAACGCCATCACTCAAACCAACGTCAACCGTCCGAAAGGCGTGCTGGAAAACGGCGGCCAACGTTGGCAGATCCAGGCCAACGACCAGGCGCGCAAAGCGGCGGATTACCTGCCGCTAATCGTCAGCTACCGCAACGGCGCGCCGGTCACCATCGCCGATCTCGGCGAGGCCGTGGATTCGGTCGAGGACTTGCGCAACACCGGGTTGAAAAACGGTAAACCTTCAGTGCTGCTGATTCTCAGAAAGCAACCGCAGGCCAACGTGATTGAAACCGTCGATCAGGTTCTGGCCATATTGCCGCAGCTGCGCGCTTCCATCCCCAGCGCGATCGACCTGTCGGTGGTTATCGACCGTTCGATGAGCATCCGGTCTTCGATTACCGAAGTCGAACACAGCCTGTTGATTGCGATGGCGCTGGTCATTCTGGTGGTGCTGCTGTTCTTGCGGGATATACGCTCGACACTGGTGCCGATTATTGCGGTGCCGGCTTCGCTGTTCGGCGCCTGTGCAGCCATGTATTTTTTCAACTACAGCCTGAACAACTTGACCTTAATGGCGCTGACCATCGCCACCGGCTTTGTGGTCGACGACGCGATCGTGGTGCTGGAAAACACCCGCCGCCATATCGAGAAAGGCGTTCCGCCGTTCAAGGCCGCACTGTTGGCGACCAAGGAAGTCAGCTTTACCGTGTTGGCGATGAGCGTGTCGCTGGTGGCGGTGTTCCTGCCGATTTTGCTGATGGACGGCGTGGTCGGCCGCCTGTTCAGGGAATTCGCGGTGACGCTGTCGGCGGCCGTGCTGGTGTCGCTAGTGGTCTCGCTGACCGTCACGCCGATGCTGTGCGCACGCTGGGTCGGCAAGGAAAATCCGCAGCATGGCCGGCTCTATCAAAGCATCGGCAGGGCTTTCGACCGGGTGCAGCATTTTTACGGATGCACGTTGCGCTGGGCGTTGCGCCACGGGCGCATCATGATGCTGATCCTGCTCGCCACCATAGGTCTCAATATTTACCTGTACACGGTGATCGACAAAGGTTTTTTCCCGACCCAGGACGGCGGCAGAGTGCATGGTGAAATTCAAGCCGACCAAGGCACGTCTTTTTGGGCCTTGCAGAAAAAATTTTTCGAGGTTACCGAGCTATTGCGGCAGGACTCGGCGGTGTCAGCCGTGGTCGGGTTTGCCGGCAGCCAGCAGAGCGGCAATAGCGCCAGGGTCTTCGTGGTGTTAAAGCCGCACGACGAACGGGGTCCTGTCGATGAAGTGATGAAGCGTTTGCGGGACAGGGTGAAACGCGTTCCCGGCGTCGACCTGCATATGTTCGTGGCGCAAGAACTGCGTATCGGCGGCCGGCCTTCGTTCGGCTCTTACGACTACGCGCTGCAATCGGACGACCTGGGCCTGCTTCGGGAATGGATGCCGAAAGTGCTGGCCGCGTTGTCCAAACTGCCGGAACTCAGCGACGTCAGCACCACCCAGCAAGACAAGGGCCAGCAGATCGGCCTGGTGGTCGACCGGGATATGGCGGCGCGCTACGGCGTCAGCCAAGCCATGATCGACGCCAGCCTCAACGACGCTTTCGGCCAACGCCAGGTTTCGGTGATTTATAATCCGCTGAACCAGTACCGGGTCGTGATGGAATTGGCCCCCGAATATTGGCAAAGCCCGGAAGCCCTGAAACAGGTCTATATCAGCGTACCCGCCAAGCGCTTGCCGACCGGCGAACAACCGGGCTCGCTCCAGGTGCCGCTGTCGGCGCTGGCCAGTTTTGCGCCAACCAATACGCCGCTGTCAGTCAACCATCAAGGCCAGTTCGCCGCCGCCACGCTGTCGTTTAATCTTCGGCCCGGCACTTCGCTGTCCACCGCCACCGAACTGATCGAAAAAACCATGCGCGACATCGGCGTACCGAACGGGGTTCAAGGCAGTTTCCAGGGTTCGGCCAAAGCCTTCAAGGAGTCGTTACGCAACCAGCCGCTTTTAATCCTGGCCGCCTTGGTCAGCATTTACATCGTGCTGGGCGTACTCTACGAAAGCTATATCCATCCGCTGACCATCCTGTCCACCCTGCCCTCGGCCGGGGTCGGCGCGTTGCTGGCGCTGATGGCCTGCAACAACGAATTCAGCATC
This sequence comes from Methylobacter sp. Wu8, assembly GCF_036440755.1. Taxonomy (NCBI): domain Bacteria; kingdom Pseudomonadati; phylum Pseudomonadota; class Gammaproteobacteria; order Methylococcales; family Methylococcaceae; genus Methylobacter; species Methylobacter sp. Wu8. The sequence continues at coordinate 14,469 of NZ_JAZGVT010000065.1, forward strand.
ATTGCGCTGATCGGCGTGATATTACTGATCGGCATCGTCAAAAAGAATGCAATCATGATGATCGACTTTGCGTTGTTTGCCGAACGCGAGCTGGGTCTGGATTCGCGCGAGGCGATTTTTCAAGCCTGTTTGCTGCGCTTTCGGCCGATCATGATGACCACGATGGCGGCGCTGTTCGGCGCATTGCCGTTGGCGCTGGGCAGCGGTTACGGCGCGGAACTGCGCCAACCGTTGGGCATTTCGATCGTCGGCGGCCTGATCTTCAGCCAGATACTGACCTTGTACACGACGCCGGTCGTCTACCTTTACCTGGATCGTTTCCGGCTGTGGTTTCATCGCCGCTTTTTTAACCGCGCGGCTTCCGAAGCAAATAAGCCTGTTTAGGAACGTGCTTGAAACAACTATTTTTTAAACCATGAAGAACATGAAAAGCATGAAGGATCTACGTCTTCATGTCCTTCATGCTCTTCGTGGTGATTGCTTAATTTATTGGTTAAGTTCGACTACTTTACTTAGTCATCACAGAAACATTGGGGACGACTCATACGCATCAAGCTAAGGCGTAAAACCATGAAGAGCATGAAGGACATGAAGAAAAATGAGAGTGAAAACTTCGTGTCCTTCATGTTCTTCGCGGTGAATTTTAAGATTTTTTTGTTAGCCACTTATTTCTGAGACTTACATGACAGAGCGCATTACCCAACCTTTGATTTATGCCCTATTAACCGCGCAACTGGCCGGATGCACGGTAGGCCCGGATTATGTCCGACCGGAAGCAAAAATCCCCAATGAGTTCAAGGAAAGCAAGGGCTGGAAACAGGCTCAACCCCGCGACACTATGCTGTCCGGCAAATGGTGGGAAATCTTCAACGACCCACGGCTGAATAAACTGGAAGAACAGGTCGCGGCCGCCAATCAATCGATCATCCAGGCCGAGGCGCAATATCGCCAGGCCCAGCATCTGGTGCAATCGGCGCAGTCGGCGTTTTTCCCGATACTCAACCTTACCGGCACGACGAACCGTTTCCGCGCCGCCAGCGGCCAAAGCGTGGCGGTGTCGGGCGTCAGGAATCTGTTCGGCGTCGCCGGGGCGATCGCCTGGGAGCCCGATTTATGGGGCAGCGTCAGCCGCCAGGTCGAAGCCAACACCGGCAGCGCCCAAGCCAGCGCCGCGACCTTGCAGGCGCTGCGGCTATCCAGCGAAGCGACCTTGGCCGACAATTACTTTCAGTTAAAAACCCTGGATGCGCAAAAAGCGCTGCTCGACGAAACCGTGGTCGCTTACAGCAAAACCCTGCAAATCATCAAAAACCGCTACGCCGTCGGCATGGTCGGCAAGAGCGATGTGATGCAGGCCGAAACCCAACTGGAATCGGTGCGCGCCCAAGCCATTAATCTTGGCGTGCAGCGGGCCAAACTGGAGCATGCGATTGCGGTCTTGATCGGCAAGACCCCGGCTGACCTGTCCTTGGCGGCTGCGCCGCTGGATGTGCAGCCGCCGCCGATTCCGGCCAGCCTGCCGTCGGAGCTGCTGGAGCGGCGTCCCGACATTGCCGCCGCCGAACGCAAAATCGCCGCCGCCAACGCCCAGATCGGCGTCGCCAAAGCCGCCTATTACCCGAGCCTGAATCTGGCCGCCACCAACGGTTTTCAAACGTCCACCCTGGACAACCTGTTCAAATCGGCCAGCCGCTATTGGGCGCTGGGTCCGGCCGGTGCGGCGCTGACCTTGTTTGACGGCGGCGCCAAGCATGCCCAGTACAAACAGGCCATCGACGGTTTCGACGCCAGCGTCGCCGCTTACCGGCAAACGGTGCTGACCGGCTTTCAGGAAGTGGAAGACAATCTGGCCGCCTTGCGGATACTGGATGAACAAAAGCAGGTGCAGGATAAAGCCGTAACCGCAGCCAACCACGCGCTGACGCTGATCACCAATCAGTATCAAGCCGGAACCGTCAGTTATCTGGATGTGATGACCGCTCAGACCGTGGCCTTGTCCAACCGGCAGACAACAGTTCAGTTGCAGGGCCAGCGCTTGACCGCGTCGGTGCAGCTGGTCAAGGCCTTGGGCGGCGGCTGGAATGTGGCCATGCTGCCGAGCGAAGATCAGGCGGGCGGCGAAGTCAAATGGACGGATTATTTGATATTTCCGGTGGATTGATTTTCCCGTTCCCATGCCGCGAATCACCGTTCGCCGGCTTCCGTTGTTGCTTTGATTTTATCGTTCCAGCTTCCTGTCTCGGGAAGCGGAGCTTCGCTTTCTGAATTTCCAAGCTGGAAAGAGACTGTGAAAGTATTGTAAAAAACCGCCTTAAAAATCTTTTTATTATTTTTAAGCTATTGATTTTTAGTTAAGTACTGGAGTACAAACCTAGGTTTGTACTCCAGTACTTAATACTTTCACAGCCTCTGGAGAGCTTGGGAACTCGCAAAAACCTGAAACACACAAATTGATGTCATCAATCAGCTGATGTAGCTTTACACTTTAATAAAAACCCAGCCCAAAAAGAGAGTGCGATGAACTATTTCAAATCGGTTAGGCATATTTTGCTCATCAGCACCCTGGTGTTTGCTGCAAGCTGTTCCCAGGTATCAAAGCCCGGCAATACCGCCGATCTCGCAAACGATCGGCGCGAAGCGCGTTTTTCGATTTTGCAGGTTAACGATTCCTATAAAATCGAGGGCATCGAAAACGGCAGTATCGGCGGCTTTGCCCGCTTGCGCACGCTACGCAGGCAGCTTCAGGAAAGCGGCGAACAGGTATTGCTGCTGCACGGCGGAGACTTTCTGTTTCCATCGGTCATGAGCAAGTATCTGAAAGCCGATGCGATGATCAAGGTTCTAAACCTGATGGATGGCAATGAATCGGCATTCGATGACAATATGATGGTCGTGTTCGGCAACCATGAGTTTGACGACGCCGATCCCGGCGTGTTGTTAGGGCGCATCGCCCAGTCCGATTTTGCCTGGATTTCATCCAATACCCGGTACCGTTCTTCTGAAATGGCGTCGGGTTCTCCCTTTTCGGATCGGCTAAGCAATGTCCACGATGTACTGGTCAAGAACATCAATGGCGTCAAAGTCGGCTTGTTCGGTATCACGCTGGATTTTCAGAAGCAATCCTATGTCAGTTTCGATTACGATCCAGACCTTCGCCGTGCTGCGATCAACAAGGCTATCGCCGATTTGAAGGCGCAAGGCGCCGCCGTTATCATCGCGCTCACGCATCAGGATTTCGACCAGGACCAATGGCTGGCGCGCGAGTTTCCCGATGTAAACCTGATTGTCGGCGGCCATGAGCATTTCTATCTTGAGAAACGAATCGGCAAGACCTGGATTACCAAGGCCGACGCGGATAACCAAAGCGCCGTGCTTCATGATGTTCGCGTTTTAGCGGACGGTGCCGTCGAAACGAGTCACCGAAAAATCGACCTGGACGGCAAGGTTGAAAAAGATGTTCAGGTCGATGCCGAAGTTGGCAGGCAGTTGGCCAGGTTGGCGGAACAAATCAAGAAAAAGAACAAGGATTTAAACCAAGTATTGGGATATAGCCGATATTTACTGGAAGGTGTTGAGCCGGCAGTACGCAGCCGGGAAACGGCGTTGGGCGACTTTTTGGCCGATGTGATTCGCGAGCGGATGAAAGCCGACATTGCCTTTACCAATGGCGGCGGTATTCGCATCAACGACAATATTCCTCCCGGTCCGATCACGGTTTACGACATGGAAGGCCTGTTCTATTACGACAATGAACTGGTCAGCTTCGAACTTTCCGGTGCGCAATTGCTGGAGGTCCTGAAAAACTCGGTTTCCAAATCCCATCTTGGCAACGGCCGATTTTTACAGGTGTCGGGACTTCGTTTCAAGTACCGCGCCAAGGAATCGAACGGCGTTTATTCCTATGCCGTCGAACCCGCCGATGTGGAGATCAAAGCGCGAGGCGCTTCGGTTTACATGCCGCTGGACACGAATAAAAAATACCGGGTCGCCACCATTGATTTCATCTGGGAAAAAGGTTTTAGCGACGGCTACGAAATTTTTTCCCAGGGCGCGGGGAAATCCAGTCCGCCCCGCCTGGACAACGGTGCGGCGGTCAGTTTCCGCAAAACCACCGAGGAAGCGATTGACAAGTTGCCTAACAAAACCGTTACCAACCGGATAGAGGGCAGGATAATCCGGCAAGTGCAGTAATCGTTGAACAACCGGCCCAACAAATAGGCTAGTCAGACAAGTAATATTCTACGGTAGACACGACGCGGATTTTCTTGATGTGCGGGTTGTTTTTATCCCGCGGCTCGATAGTAAACTGCCCCTGGGAAGCCTGTTTGATCTTTCCCAGTTTGCTATTCGAGTCTTCAGCGAATTTTAAAGCGACCTCCCTGGCTTTTGTGGTGGTTTCCTGGATCATTTCCGGTTTGATTTTATTCAAATCAGTGTAAAGGTATTCGGTCTGATTTTGAAAGTCCTCGCCTTTAAAGGCTATCCCGCTCTTGCCTAATTCGGATAGCTCATTCATTGCTTTACGGACGACGGCAACATTCGATGAATAGACGGTAACCGTTTGAGCCGCCACATATCTAAAAGGAGCCTTCTCGCCGTTATTAAATTCCTGGGCTGCTTTGTCGGTAACCGAGGGCAAGGAATACGATATTTCGGCTGCCGCTATGCCCTTGGAAACCAGAAACGCTTCAATATTCTTTTTACCGGTTTCAATCGAATTATAAAGAGCTCCCAGGTCGTTGTTGCTCTCGGTGAAAACGATCGGCCAAATCACTATATCGGCCGCCAATTCCCGCTCGGATAAACCCTTGACGGAAACGCTACGCTCGTATTCCTTAAAGTCGATAGCGGCCCGGCCAAGGAGATACCCCAGCGCAGCCAGTCCGAGAAAGATCGATATGCCCAAGATCAGGGCGCTTGTTCTATTTGTTGGGTTCATGCTTCAGCTCGCTCTATTTGTCCAGGTCAGGATAGTTTATAGGAGGCTTAGATCTGGCACTAATAAAACCTTATTTCTCCCGTTCTATGCGACTCGGTAACTTTCAAAGCCATCGCGCAAATGGATGACGTAACCCAACAAAATGCCGCGTTGGTAGAACAAGCCGTAGCGGCATCGGAATCTCTGGAAGAACAGACGCAAACCCTGGTGGGCACAGTGAGCAGCTTTAAAGTCAATAACATCCCGGACAGCTCTTACCGCCTGATCCCTCATGCAACAAAACCCGCCGTAATCAAATTCGGTAACGGCTGATACAGGTGGCTGGGAAGCGTTTTAACTGATAATTTTATGAATCCATTGGTTCAGCCGGGATTTACCACATCCCTGTGGATATGTAGAGCCCCAAAAATGGCCGCTCCAGTATGACCTGGAAACGTTAACAGAGCGTAAATGGCCACTGGATTGTGGGACAGTCAGAATCGTTTGCTTGCTTTTTGGCGGTCTTATCGCCGTAAACCATCCAGATAATTTCCCTTTTTGCTTCCAGCCAGTCGCGAAGCTCATTTCCAGGCGTGAACTCGCGTTTTTCCGCTTTGTAATAGGCCGCTTCGGCGATCATCGATTTAAGACTGACGTCCAGTTCGTATGCAAGCACAGGCGCGGAACTGGCCGCGGTAAAGCCGAATTTTATCAGGCCTGAAACGGTTTGCGGCGAGCTGTTGTTAATGCCGATTTTGACAGGCTCCAGTTCCGCCAAGGTGCCGAACAGACGGTCCCATATCGAAAACACCGCGCCGTAGTTAGTGTCGTGCTCGTTTCGCTCCGTCGAATGGTGGGCGCGGTGCAGATACGGAGAAATAATGACCCGCCCCAGCCGTTTCTCGCCGCGGAATGAGATATTGCTGTGATGGAACATGATGAACAGGGTCAATAGAGTCTCGTTAGTCAGCACCATCGTCTTGTCTACGCCGAGCAGGACAATGTACGCCGATTTCAGCGCGGTGATGATTAACAGCTCGACAATGTGCAGCCGGAATGCGGTCGAGACATTCAAATAAGGATCGTTGTGATGCACCTTGTGGAACATCCACAGACAATCAAAACGGTGACTGATTCTGTGCCACAAATAAAGCATCAAATCGAGCAACAGGAACGACAGCAGGGCTTTCCATGCAGGATTGGAGATATGGCGCAGCAGCCCCCAATCTGAATAGCGGTCGGCCAGCATCAATAAGGACGCTACCGACAGTAACGAGATGACAAGACTGTTAAAAATAAACAGACCGGCATTGGTTTGATAAGACCGAAATAACTGTTTAACAGGCAGTCTGCGTTTAGGAAAACTAAACTCGAAGGCCGACAGTACGACAAAAGCAATCAGCAGGATAAATGTCGCCAATTTTGTTGACATGCTTGAGAGCCATGTTAAATAGGATTCAACAAAGATGATGAGTGGCGTAATTTCGCTGAACATTGACTTTTCCTCGATGTAAGACAAAACAATCTTTGATCGCGGCTTAGTAACGCTGTTTAGCGCATAAGCTTGTTTGACCAAAGCATTCATGTTTTCAGGTGTTGGAAAACAGCTTAGTACGATTTACATATTTAATAAAACGATATTATTCGATTTATATGTCTGATAAATAGATAAGACAAGCTGTTGTTAGCGTGTTCGAGAGAATGCAAATATGCGCCTTGACAGAGCGTAACGACTTAAAGTACTTTATAAAAAAACGAAAGCCGACACAGCTGACCGGACAACCGGAAGCCAGTGAGCCCCTTAGGGGCCACTGGCTTTTTTTTGGCCAAAATTTAGCCCCGGCAATTAGTTCGCAACTCGCACAGGAGACTCTTATGTCACATTGGTACGAAGACAATTCCCACTCCATCGGGCAAACTCCGCTGGTGCGGCTTAACCGCATCGGCGACGGCGCGCCGGTTACCCTGCTGGCGAAAATAGAAGGCCGCAATCCCGCTTATTCGGTCAAATGCCGGATCGGCGCGGCGATGATATGGGATGCCGAGCGGCGCGGCTTGCTGGGTCCCGGCAAGGAACTCGTCGAGCCGACCAGCGGCAATACCGGCATTGCGCTGGCGTTTGTCGCGGCGGCGCGGAACATCCCGTTGACATTGACGATGCCGGAAACGATGAGCCTGGAGCGCCGTAAATTATTGATCGCCTATGGCGCCAAGCTGGTGTTGACGGAAGGCGCCAAGGGCATGAGCGGCGCGATAGCGAAAGCCGAGGAAATCGCAGCCTCGGATCCCGAGCGTTATGTCTTGCTGCAACAGTTTAAAAACCCTGCCAACCCCGCTATTCACGAGCAAACCACAGGGCCGGAGATCTGGAACGACACCGACGGCGCTATCGATATTCTGGTGTCAGGCGTCGGCACCGGCGGGACGATTACCGGTATTTCCCGTTATATCAAGCAGGCGCAAGGCAAGGCGATCATTTCGATTGCGGTCGAACCTGCGGCGAGTCCGGTGCTCAGCCAGCGCCGTGCCGGTGAGCCGCTAAAGCCCGGCCCTCATAAAATTCAGGGTATCGGCGCGGGTTTTGTGCCGGATGTGCTCGATTTATCGTTAATCGATGAAATCGAGCAGGTCAGCCATGAAGAAGCCATTGCTTTCGCACGCCGCCTTGCCAGGGAAGAAGGCATGCTGTCGGGTATTTCCTGCGGCGCTGCGGCGGCTGTCGCGGTGCGGGTCGCCAAACGCCCCGAGAACGCCGGTAAAACCATTGTTGTGGTGTTGCCGGACTCCGGCGAACGTTATTTGAGCTCCCCTCTGTTTGAAGGCGTTTTCGACGCCGGCGGATTTGCAGCATGAGCGATTTAAGCTATCAAAATGCCAGGCAGGACTGGGGCGTCGATGAGCTGGTCATCAAATTGCGCCATTTGCGCGTGCAATCGCTGGAAACCCGGCAACGGCGCGACAAACCGCCGAAACTGCCGTCGCGCAAGGAGCTGCAAAAGATTCTCGACGGCCTGGGCGCGGTGTTGTTTCCAAACAGGTTGGGACTGCCGGACCTGAACGACGAAGGCATTGATTACTTTGTCGGGCATACGCTCGATACGCTGTTGCGCGAGCTTTTCAAACAAATCCGCCGCGAACTGCACTTTGTCTCAGGACATGCGCCTGCTGAAGAGACTTACCGGCAGGCCGTCGCTATCACCCGTGAGTTTGCCGCGCGCTTGCCTGAGGTCAGGAAGCTGCTCGATAGCGATATTCAGGCCGCCTACGAAGGCGATCCGGCGGCAAGAAGCTCCGACGAAGTGCTGGTTTGTTATCCGGGCATTACTGCGGTTATTCATCACCGGCTTGCGCACATTCTTCATCAATTGGGCGCGCCGCTGGTGGCGCGCGTTATTTCCGAGATTGCCCATTCCGCGACCGGCATTGATATTCATCCCGGCGCGCAAATCGGCGAGAGTTTTTTTATCGACCACGGCACTGGCGTGGTCATCGGCGAAACAGCGGTTATCGGGCGGCATGTTCGCGTGTATCAGGCGGTTACCCTGGGCGCCAAGCGTTTCCTGAAGGACGACGACGGCATCCTGGTCAAAGGCAATGCCCGGCATCCTATCGTTGAGGACGATGTGGTCATTTATGCGGGCGCGACGATCCTGGGCCGTATCACCATTGGCCGCGGCTCGACCATCGGCGGCAACGTCTGGCTTACCCATAGCATACCGCCCGGCAGCAACATTACACAGGCGCATGTGCGCAGTGAATTGTTTCAGGATGGGGGCGGGATATAAACGAAAGGTGAAAGGCGAAAATATCCGCTGGTTCCGCTCGTTCCCAAGCTCCAGCTTGGGAACGCCGTCTTGGAAGCTCCAGCTTCCCGAAACATAGAAAGCTGGAGCTTGGGAACCCGTATAACGCTCCAGCGTTGCGAAACGGGACGCCGGAGCGTCACTAACTGCATTCCCACGCTGGAGCATGGGAACGATACTACTAATTACACTAACCACAATAGGAAAAAGTCATGTCCGATATTCACGAAGGCCAAACCCATACCGCGCTGGGCGATGTTGCTGCGCGTACCTTGGCGAATGCCACCAAAACCGTCCCCATGCTGTCAACCATCACTCCCCGGTGGTTGGTGCATCTGTTGCAATGGAAACCGCTCGAAGCCGGTATTTACCGCGTTAATAAAGTTAAGAATGAAACCGGCCTGCTGGTCGATTGCTCCAGCCTCGACGAAAAAGAACTGCCGCAAACCTTTGTCGATTATGAAGAATGGGGCCGCGAGTACCGCTTGAATGCCGTTAATACGGTGCTCGACGTGCATACCCGTATTTCCGATTTATACAGCAGCCCGCACAATCAAATCCATGAGCAGCTGCGTTTGACCATAGAAACCATTAAAGAACGCCAGGAAAGCGAGCTGATCAACAACGCCGAATACGGCTTGCTGAATAATGTAGCCCCAGGCTTTAGAGTACAGCCGCGTACCGGCGCACCGACGCCTGACGACTTGGATGAATTGATTTCCCGTGTCTGGAAAGAACCTGCGTTTTTTCTGGCGCACCCGCTGGCAATCGCTGCATTCGGACGCGAATGCACACGCCGCGGCGTGCCTCCCGCTATCGTCACCCTGTTCGGTTCGCAGTTTTTAACTTGGCGCGGCCTGCCTTTGATCCCATCCGACAAAGTTAAAGTCGTCAACGGCAAAAGTAATATTCTGCTGTTGCGCACCGGTGAAAGCCGCCAAGGCGTGGTCGGTCTTTACCAGCCTAACCTGACCGGCGAACTGAGCATGGGGCTTTCCGTCCGTTTCATGGGCATCAATCATAAAGCGATTGCCTCTTACCTGATCTCACTGTATTGCTCGCTGGCGGTATTGACTGACGATGCGCTCGGCGTGCTCGAGAATGTCGAAGTGGGCAAGTACCATGAATACAAATAACGGCGATTTTTCACAAAACGCAACATTGCCGGATGTAGAGCAATTGACCAAACTCGCCAATGAGCTGTTTACGGCCTTACCCTGCGACGGATCGCGCATCGCCGCTGCCTCTTCGGCAGTGCCGGGCGGGTTTACGTCACCGTTGGCGGGTGCGGCTGGATCGGGAATACCGCAAGGTTTCGGCCTGCCGGGGGAAGCCGAATTGCAAAAGCTGTTTGCTCCGCGGCAACCGTCTTTAGCAAGCGTTCCTGACAGCCTTGATACGGGTTCGGTTTTCGGCAACCCGTCTGCGGCGGCAACATCGCCGTTGGCGGGTTTGGACAAATCCGTGCTGGCGGGTGTTTTGCCGCACAACTTCGGCCTGCCCGATGAAGCGCAATTGCAACAGCTGCTGGTTTCGCGCGTACCTTCAGGAAGCCACATTCCCGGAAGTATCGAGACAGCTTCAATTCCTGCCGCGCCGTCTTCGGTGGCGGGCCACGAATTGACAGCCGAATCGCTGACTGACGCCGAGCAATTAGCCAAAGTGGGCACTTCACCTCAGGCTTTTGAAGCGGAATTGCAAAAGCTTTTCGCTGAAAATTCAGCGGATAAAAGCGGTGGGCAGAAAAGCGTTGCCCACCCTACCTTTGATGCGTCATTGATAGCGGGACTTTCGCCTCAAGCCTACGGCCTGCCGGGCGAAGCTGAGTTGCGGGAGCTGTTCGGTTCGTTTTCTAAGCCTGCTGCCGGTATTCCGGCAAGCCCCGAACCGGGTTCAACGCTTTATTTTCTCGATGAGTTGAAACACGGAGGATTTAATGCGCAAGCGCCGACCTTGGTTTCTGCGCATCCGGCTTTTGATGTACAGGCGGTGCGCCGGGACTTTCCTATCCTGAAGGAACGGGTCAACGGTCAGCCGTTAGTCTGGTTCGATAACGCGGCGACGACTCAAAAGCCGCAGGCGGTGATCGATAGGGTCTCGTATTTTTATGAGCACGAGAACTCCAACATCCACCGTGCGGCGCATGAACTGGCCGCGCGGGCGACCGACGCTTACGAAAAAGCGCGGGATACCGTTGCCAAGTTTATGAATGCGCCGTCTTCTGCGGAGATCGTCTTTGCGCGCGGCACGACCGAGGCCATCAACCTGGTTGCGCAAAGCTGGGGGCGGCAGCATATCAAAGCGGGTGACGAGATCGTGATCACCTGGCTGGAGCACCACGCCAATATCGTGCCGTGGAAACAGCTGTGCGAAGCGACCGGCGCAACATTGCGCGTCGTGCCGGTTGATGACGACGGCCAGGTATTGCTGGGCGAATATCAAAAGTTGCTGAATTCTCACACCAAGCTGGTATCGTTCACGCAGGTCTCCAACGCGCTGGGTACGGTCACGCCCGCCAGGGAAATGATCGAGATGGCGCATCGGGTCGGGGCACGGGTGCTGCTGGACGGCGCTCAGTCGGTCTCGCATTTGCGCGTCGATGTACAGGCGCTGGATTGCGACTGGTTTGTGTTTTCCGGGCACAAGATATTCTCTCCCACCGGCATCGGCGTGTTGTACGGCAAGGCGGAATTGCTGGAATCCATGCCGCCGTGGCAAGGCGGCGGCAACATGATAGAGGATGTGACCTTTGAAAAAATCGTCTACCAGCCAGCACCGGCCCGCTTCGAAGCCGGTACCGGCAATATCGCCGATGCGGTAGGCCTGGGCGCAGCCCTTGAGTATCTGCTGAAAATCGGTATCGATAATATCGCCCGTTACGAGCACGAGTTGCTGGTCTATGCGATGGAGGCGTTAAGAACCATCTCCGGCTTGCGTTTGATCGGCACGGCTGCCGAGAAAACCAGCGTATTGTCGTTCGTGCTGGAAGGACACAGCAACCAGGATATTGGCGTCGCATTAAACCGCGCCGGTATTGCGGTACGCACCGGTCACCATTGCGCCCAGCCTATCTTGCGCCGTTTCGGCCTGGAAAGCACCGTGCGCCCGTCACTGGCGTTTTACAATACGCATGAGGAAGTCGATCTGTTGGTCAGCACCGTCAGACGGATCAAGAGCGGTCAGGATTTTTAGCAATAAAGGGTTTTTGCAGGGGCGGCTTTAGGCAAAGCTGCTCCTGCAATTTAGAATTTTTCTCGATCTGACAGGCTACGCCACTATCATTGAGTTAATGCGCTGCAGCCGGGCTGCCGCGTCGTTGTATTTAACTTAGGAACATGCATAAATTAATTTAAGCAATCACCATGAAGGGCATGAAGACTTAAATCCTTCATGTCCTTCATGCGCTTCATGGTTTAAAAATAAAATTTGCTCAAGTTATTTCATGCACGATCCTTAGGATATGTTCAGTAATAACTTCCCGACATTGAACGGATGAAATTTTTAATCAAATCCTTAATGGCATTGCCGCGCTACGTTCCGGGAAGTGCTACAGCCCATCGTATCGAATCACGTCATAAGGCTGACGCGGTAAGCCGAAAGCACCGTAATTACGCCAGGGATTACCGGAATGACGATGCTTTTGAAGCGGACAGATTCAATCAATCCGTACAGCCAAGTCAATAAAGCGCGCCGGCGGCCTCGGCCAATTCCGGTAAAAACGCTGAAGCCGACAGGCGTTCGTAATAACTGCCCTGCACCAGATCAAAACCGGTAGTGCGCGCCAGCGACTCGGATTTTTTTTGATCGATTTGTTGCAGGATTGTTTGCCCGCCGGTTGAAACAACCAGCGCTTTTAAATCATGCAGTTTTTCAAACAGGGCATTGTCGCGCACCTGCTCAAGGTGCCGCGCCGATAAACTGACGTAGTTCGGAGACAGCTTGGTAATCAGGTCGAACGACTGGCTTTCCTGCGCGACATACTCGAACTTAAGCGCGATTTGATAACCCCGGCGCCGGTAATTGTCCAGGCCGGTAATCAGTTCCTGATAATGCCGGGCATAATGGCTGTTTACCGACATAATAATCACGACATTTTTGGTTTCCAGGCCGCACTGCCCGATAACCTCTTCAAAATAAGCGCCATGATCCTTTTTAACGCCCAGTATATGCCGCGGATCGACTTCCAAGAATAATACGCCTTGCAAATGAGTTATCGGCAGGTAGTTGAGCATATGGACGGTGCGAGACAAGCGATCGAAATTGATGATAGATTCAAAACCGTCGGCTTGGTGCGGATGATTGCTCAGCAGGTTTTCAATTTCGTCGGAGTACAGGTACTGAACTTCATGGGTTGAAACTTTAAGCTTCGAGGCATGTCCGATAATCTCGGCGGGTTTTAATGCTTGCCGTATTGGCGAAAAAACGCTGCCGATTTTAATTTGGCCAAACAGCGCGCTTATGGCGCCGTCTTCAAGCAGGAAAGGACGAAAACTTGACCTATGCTCCTGCCCGAACCGGTCATTGAAATAGTCGACTAAATTTTGTAATGGCATTTGTTGTTCCTCATATCAGGTAAAAGTGCATGCCGCGGCGGAATTTCCGCTTCCGGTTACGTTGAATGGTTGTATTGTGTAATGAGGGAAACCGTAGAAATTTGTACCTTTCCCGACTTAAAAAAGAGGCGGGTCGAAACCCGCCCAAAAAAACAATCCCTGTTTTATAGAGAGGTACATAAAAAAGTGACATCACACACACCGTAAACAAAGCCGCAGTATTTTTACGGCAGTTCGTTGGTTGGATATAGCTTAGGGGGATTTTTATTTTTAATAAAACGATATTATTAGATGAGAAAATCTAATAAACAGATAATACAGCGTTATTTACTTTTCTTTAACAAAGTCCTTTCGGTGCTGCATTTATTCGATCCGCGATACAGCATGGGGTGTTATATGCCCTAATTTTTCCGAGCGAAATGCCGTGTTAATTTGCCTAACCGTTTTTTCAAGCCCAGCCGCCGCGCTATTTTGACTCGCTTTTCATCGCGCAAACCAAAGTATTAAGCATTTAGCGCGCCATTTGTGGCGGCATATTGTCGCGCGACAATCGGCCGCATTTTCAAGGTTGATTTTATTGACTAGAATCCCTGCAACTCTTGTTTGCGCTCCCTTTCCTAAAGGGCTTAGAGTTCAGCTGTTCTTCCTCTGTGTGCGGTCAGCAGCCCTGGCCGCATCTTTTTAGCCTGCGGGTGGAATCATGAAACGGAATTACCAAACTGATGCATCCTGCCCCCCCGTAAACGATCAAGATTTTATCGGGCGAATCGCTTGCCATAAAGCCGGTCACGCCGTCTTTACAACAAACAAAAAGATATTGAAAGCCATTGAGCGTTTGGACGGCTATCTTTTTAAAATTAATACCGCCAAACCTTGGCGTATTAGCGCGGCATAAACCAGCCTGCAAAATCGATTTATTAGATGTTTGTTTCGAATAATATCGTTTGTTTATTACTCATTGGCTGCACTAAGCTATTTTCCAGCAATACATTTGATAGGAGGACATGTACATGTCGGCATTAAAAAAAGCAGATCATTTCAACACTAGCCTGGCTGAAGAGATGGACTCGAGTTTTCAGCTGCATAGCCCATTCGTTACCCGCCGCATTCAACTGAACCATGCATCATCGCTGCCTCAAATAGGCTCATCCGTATATCAGTGCTTTTTTGAACATTCATCGGACGCCATGTTGATTGCTGACGCCGATTGTAAAATCCTGCATGTCAATCCGGCCTTTGTCGCCATTACCGGCTATACGCTTGAAGAATCGATCGGGCAAACGCCGCATTTGCTCTGTTCGGGAGTACACAGCGAATCGTTTTACGATCAGCTTTGGGAGTCTCTTAATCAAAAAGGCTACTGGCGCGGAGAGCTGGTCAACAAACATAAAAACGGCGATGCCTTTTCAATCTGGCAACGGATCAACGTCATTGAAGATAATAACCGGCAGGTGCTTTATTACATTTCCGCGTTCAGCGATATTTCGATCATCAAAAACACCGAGCGGAAATTATGGCAAATGGCGCACCTCGACTCCTTGTCCGGCCTTGCCAATCGCGCGTTATTTGAACAACGTCTGCTGCAAGAGCTATTCGCCGCCAAGCGTTCAGGACAATTCGGTGCGGTTATTTTCCTGGATTTGGACGATTTTAAAAAAATCAATGATTGCTTAGGCCACAGATTCGGCGATCTATTGTTGCAGGAAGTCGCCAAACGCCTACAACTCAATTTACGCACCGAAGATACCGTAGCGCGATTAGGCGGCGATGAATTCGTTATTTTGCTCTCAGGATTGACGCATAAGTTGGACGATGCGGAAAAAACCGCCGGCAACGTGGCTCAAAAAGTGCTGAATGCACTGCTTGAGGTTTACCTGATTGAGGATCAGGAACTGCAAATATCGGCGAGTCTGGGGATTACCCTTTTTTCCACAGCATTCGACGAAAGCACCGAGAAACTGCTGCGCCAAGCGGATGTCGCCATGTATGCCGCAAAAACCGAAGGCAAAAGCACTTACTGTTTTTATCATCCCGACATGCTGGAACAGGCCAATAAACGCCTGAGCATTGAAAACGAATTACGCTTTGCCTTGCAAAATGACCAGATCGTTTTGTTTTATCAGCCGCAATATGACGCTGCGCGTCAGTTACTGGGTTTTGAAGCCTTAGTCCGCTGGCAACATCCTGAAAAAGGTATGATTTCTCCGGCTGATTTCCTGCCGGTTGCCGAAGAAACCGGCATTATCATCGAGCTGGGCGAGCGTCTTTTATACATGGCTTGCCGGCAACTTGCCGCCTGGCATTCGCAAGGCTTCAAAGTACCGCACTTGGCGATCAATATCAGTCCCGTGCAGTTTACTCATTGCAATTTTGTCGATTCAGTCAACTCAGCAATGGAGCTAACCGGCGTAAATCCTGCCGCTATCATGCTGGAAATCACCGAAAACCTGATCATTAAAAACATTACCGAGGTCATCGAAAAAATGCGGCTGCTGAAACAGCGGGGCATTCGTTTTTCAATCGACGATTTCGGCACCGGCTATTCCTCGCTGGCTTATTTACGACGCATGCCGATCGACCAGTTAAAAATTGACCGCTCTTTTGTGCAAGACATCACCCACAACGAAAACGACGCCGCGATTGTCAATACGATTATCGCAATGGCGGGCAGTCTTAATCTGGACATTATTGCCGAAGGCGTCGAAACCCCGGAACAGGTTGCTTATCTTGCCGATTGCGGCTGCAACGCATTTCAGGGTTATTGGTTCAGCCGACCGCTGCCCGGCACCGAAGTCTTATCGATATTGGATAAAGGTTAATACATCATAGAAGCTTACATGGTGCGTTGGGCCTGACCGCTTCCGAAGACTTTTATGATATGCGGCTCAAAGCTTATTCGCTTATAAAGAGCCGCTAAAGTTGCGACAGCGGGCGGAAAAAATTTATTTTTCAACATCTTGATAACGCCAGTCCTGTGCAACTGTTTTTTTTGCGCAGCGTTTGCAATTCCGATAGTATGGCTAAGAGGCGGAACACCCGCGCTTTACTTCAAAGAGGAGCTTGCCGTGCCTAAAAGCAGCTTTGATCGCATCACGGACTGGCCTTATCACCCGCAAATAATAATGGCCGCCGGTTTTGTCTGCGCCTATGCGGCGGCGATGCAGGGCGATGGCCCCATCTGGGCGGCGCTGATTGTTGCGGCTTTTGCCGCGCCGCTGGTCGGATTCCTATTATTCTTGCCGTATTTTGTCAGCATCTGGATTCTGGCTGTGTCGGCCTCGCTGCTTGAAGCCATGCAGTCAATGCGTAAACCGGCGCCGGGGAGCGCGCAAGCAACATTTCACCATCTCAATCATTAATGGGACAATACGCCATGATGATTAACATAACCCCGCCCCTGCAATCCTTTGTCATCATCCCGTCTCAATTTTTAAGAGACAATACGTTATATTGACTAGCCCGGATAAGATTAACCATGTCGCCAACTACCGTAAAAACCGCAGCCAATTCCACGATCAGCATTCCCAGAGGCTACCGGGAAATTCCGTTCAACTACACATCCGCCGACGATTGGCAGGTCGTATCCTTCCTGCTGGGCGCCGAAATCGCGCTGATTCTGGAAGAATTGCGCGACCGCCGCGTCACCGGGCGCTCCGCCCGTTTGTTGATGCGCTTTTTCGGGGAAATCATGATTTACCGCCGCAACCCCTACCTGTTTCAGGAGCTGGTGACTTCGGCCGGCAGGCGCAAACGCATGTTCGAGAATGCCGAAAAGCACTTGAAGATCATCGAACAGAATATCGGCGACGAATCCAGGGTACATAAAGTGCTGGTCGCGTCCCGGCAACTGCTGGACGATTTTCGCAGCGACGTCGAAAAAACGCCGGGGTTGCGCAAACGCATGAAAAGGGAGCTGGGCGCTATCACCGGGGTTGCCAACGTCCTGTTTGACCCGTTCTCGCTGGTCTCCCATGCGACCGATGCGACCGACTGGCGCTTGTACCTGCCGGTGGCGGTAATGATGCCTGACAAGGAAGAACAACTGTCGCCGCTGCTCACCGCCATCGCCAAGATGGGCCTGAAAGCCGTGCCGCGCGGCGGCGGCACGGGATTGACCGGCGGCGCGGTTCCGTTACGGCCCGACTGCGTGGTGATCAACACCGAAAAGCTCGACCGCATTCGCGGCACCCGCGACATGGAATTCAAGCTTCGGGATGGAGAGATTGCCACGGCGCAGGTGCTTGAAGTTGAAGTCGGCGTCATCACCGAAAAAGCCCATCAATACGCCAGCAATCGAGGACTGGTGTTTGCCACCGACCCCACCAGCGCTTGGGCGTCCTCGATAGGCGGCAACATAGCCGAAAATGCCGGGGGCAAATGCGCGGTGCGCTGGGGCACCTGCATCGATAACCTGATTTCCTGGCGGATGGCGATGCCCGGCGGTAAGCGTTGGGAAGTGCGCAGAATCGACCATCAATTGCGTAAAATCCTGCCGGAAGATAACGTGACTTTCGAAGTGCTCGATCAGAGTGGAGAGTCGATCAAGATAATTGTTTTAAAAGGCAGCGAGATCAGGAAGAAAGGCCTGTGGAAAGATATTACCAACAAGGCGCTGGGCGGCGTTCCGGGCCTGCAAAAGGAAGGCACCGACGGCATCATCACCTCGGCGGAATTCATCCTGTATCCGAAATTTGAAGCCACGCGCACGATTTGCCTGGAGTTTTTCGGCCAGGACATGGAAGAGGCCAGCCGCGTGATTGTCGAGCTGTCCAAGGCGTTTCCGTTTCCCGACCAGGGCGAAGACACGCTGGTGGCGTTGGAACATTTCGATGACGAGTACGTGCGTGCGATCGATTACCAAGTCAAATCGAGCCGGTTCAAAACACCGAAAGCCGTGCTGCTGATCGATGTGGCGGGACATTCTTTAGATCAGGCGCAGCAAGGCATCGACAAGATACGCGCCATTCTGGATCAGTACCCGAACAGCGAGCTTTTTGAAGCGCACGATGCTGCCGAGGCGGAGCGGTACTGGGCGGACCGCAAAAAATTCGGCGCGATTGCAAGGCGAACCAACGCCTTCAAACTGAACGAGGACGTCGTCATTCCGTTGGAAACACTGGCCGAATTTTCCCGCTTTATCGACGAAGTCAACGTAGAAGAAGAGCGCTATGCCCAACTGAAATTCCTGGATCGCGCGGCGGCACTCTTTCGCGAACCGCCGGTTGAAGACAATGCCGATTCATTCGACGCCCGATCAAGCGTTGCGCTGGAGCTTGATGCAACCGCCAGAAACGAGCTGGCGACAGCCGATGAAAAAACATTGCGTAGCCTGTCTATCATCAAAAAGTTCAAAAAGGAATTCGTCGAGCTGGCGCGCGGATTCCCCAAAATTATCGCCGCCGTAGAGCTGGCTCATCAGGAAGTGCGCGACCGGCGCATCGTGCTGGCAACACACATGCACGCCGGGGACGGCAACGTGCATGTGAACCTGCCGGTGCTGTCCAACGACCGGGACATGCTGGAGCGGTCGGGCGAAGTCATCGATCATGTGATGTATAAAGTGGTCGAACTGGGCGGCGTGGTTTCCGGCGAGCACGGCATCGGCGTGACCAAACTGAAATACCTGGAACCGGAACGCCTTGCGGCGCTGAGCGCCTACCGCAGCGAAGTCGATCCGACCGGGCTGATGAATCCCGGCAAGCTGAATGATTTTGATGCGCTGGAACATATCTTCACACCGTCGTTCAACCTGTTGGGTCTGGAAGCGCGCATCCTGCGCCACGGCCAGCTGGAAGAGTTGGCGAACAAAATCGCCCATTGCGTGCGTTGCGGAAAGTGCAAGCCCGATTGCGGCGTTTTTCATCCGGCGGGCAGCCTGTTTTATCATCCGCGCAACAAGAATCTGGCTATCGGGGCGATTATCGAGGCTTTGCTGTTCGACGCCCAGCGCGAATATTCGACAAAATTCGAGCTGCTGCAATGGCTGGAAGAAGTGTCGGATCATTGCACGACCTGCCATAAATGCGCCAAGCCCTGTCCGGTCGATATAGACTCCGCCGACGTATCGGTGCTGGAGCGCCGGATTCTGGCCGATTGGGGTTACAAGCACACGGCGGCGGCGACCAAGATGACGCTGCGCTATCTGCACAGCGATTCGCCGATGTTCAACAAGGTTTTCCGTTTCGGCGTTCTTCGGGCCGGTTTTGTCGGCCAGCAGCTGGGCGCTATAGTAGCCAAGCCGTTGCAACCGAAAAAAGGCCAGTCCAAGCATTACCCGCTGCAACTGCTGAGCTCGCCGATGCCGACCGTGCCGTCAAAGACATTGCGCGATTTGCTGCCCAACTGCAAGGAAGATCAGGTTTTGGTATTCGAACCTGACGAGGAAGCCGAACGCACCGTGTTCTATTTTCCGGGCTGCGGTTCCGAGCGCATGGTGTCCGACATATCGATGGCGGCCCTCCATGTCCTGATGGGTTTAAAAACCCGAGTGGTGTTGCCGCCGCCGTTCCTGTGCTGCGGATTCCCGGCCTACGCCAACGGCCAGGCCGAAATGCATTCGCAAAACGGCTTGCGCGTGACGATCCTGCTGAACCAAATCCGCGACATGTTCACCCATCTGGAATTCGACGGCTGCGTTGTGACCTGCGGCACCTGCCGCGAGGGGCTTAACGAAATGGAAGCGGCCAAGTTGTTCGGCGGCAGGCTGGTCGATATAACCCGCTATGCGCTGGAGCGGGACTTGCAATTGGCCGGCACCGGCAGCGAGAGCTATCTGTATCACGCGCCCTGCCACGACTCGCTGGACGGCAAGGCGCTGGACGTGCTTGACCGGCTCGGCGGATTCGGCAGCGTTACGCCCGTGCCTAATTGCTGTTCGGAGGCGGGAACGCTGTCCTTGTCCCGTCCCGACATCTCCGCCGCGATGCTGCACCGCAAACGCGAGTCGTTGGCGGAAGTCATGCCGGAAAAAGGCCGGGCCACGATCCTGACCAACTGCCCGTCCTGCATCCAGGGCTTGGGCCGGAACAAGGGCATGGGCGTTGATCCGCAGCATCTTGCCGTTACGTTGGCTGAGAAAATGTCGGGAAAATCGTGGTTGAAGCAATTTAAGGCGCAGGCGGCTAAGGCTAAGGCGTTTAATTTTTGATGGGGGTAGTTGTAGGCTGGGCATGCTGTTTATGCCCAACTTTCCGATATTTCGATTTCCCGAGATGTTGGACAACGAAAAGCTGTTGTTCGACCTACGCGACTGTTGGATTTATGGTGCCTCTCCCTTAGGCTTTGTTGAAGGTGGGACAACTTCAACGAGCTGTTCTTTTACCGGGTAGATGGTTGTTTTCCCTTGGTTGAATAATGCAATATGAGATGGGCTGCGTGCTACAAGTTTCCCAGACGCAATGGGCTTGCCATCTTCAAGGAGAAAAATACATTCTTCTGTTGGCGCATTGGAATATATGCATATTTTGGCGTTAATAATTTCCTTTTCTGCTATGTTTTTGCCTTCGAAATAGGCGATAGCTGGAATACATAAGATTGCTGAAATTGCAGCAATTAGCATGAATGGTGCGACAATTGAAAAAGATGAAAGTATGAAGGGAAAGAAAATATAGTCGAACCACCGATGTTCTTTTATGAATATCGATTTGTTAAGTAGTCGCTCATCAATACAATGTTTGTATGTGATTACTGCTGCCAATACAATGCCCCCAATGATTATCGCAAAAATAATGAGTGACAAAGGGTTGTTTGTGAAAAGCTCAAGTGTCGTCGTGGCGAGGAATACGCAAGCAAAAAACGAAAATGCTAAGTATTCTTGATGTGATCGAGCAAAGAATTCGTTACTTAATCCATAGACATGAAGATAACCTTGGTCGAATGCGTATCCAAATATGTATAAAAATGGAACAGATAAGGTTGTAACGGCTGCTGTAACAGGAATCCATTTGGGTAGGTTATTTACTTCGCTCATATGCGTTTGTTCTGTAATGTTTAACGTAATATTAAGCAAGTAGCCTGGATGTAGCTTGCGGAATCCGGGGCTTTGCAGCTCCGATCATCCCGTATTCCGCTACGTTACATACGGGCTACGCGAATGTGAGGGAGTATAAGCCGCAGTCCGTTAAGCGCAATGTCAGGGATGAACTTCAACAAACGAACTTGAAGAATGCGGCACCGGAATGCACTGCCCCTCTTCTTTAAGCCCCTCAATGTGAAATTCGATAGCTTCCTGGATAAGTTGCAGTGCTTCTTCGGATGTTTCGCCTACGGCTACACAGCCAGGAAGATCGGGGACATAGGCGCCAAAACTTGTCGGGCCTTCTTCAATGACAACCATATAACGCATATAAACCTCTACTGCTTGAGACCCGATTGTTTCAGAACACTGATAAGCGTTCCGGGCGGGACATCTACGCTGGGCTTGCCAGAGCAATTGTGACCGTACCGGATTTGATGGAATGATGGAACTGACGATGGCTTCCTCTTTGCCGCACCAACTGCCAGCCATCCGACTCAATCAAAGCGATAAGATCTTTAACTTTCATGCCGGGAGTTTAGCACAGCCTTTTCTTGAGGCTCAATCAGCAACACGTCTAACGTACATGACAAGGTGTCGCTGGCAGCATTCAAATCCAACCAAGCCGCTTGCAAGCGCCATAGACGAGATACACGCCAAGACCGCAAACAAACAAACCGAAGATAAGCCGAAGCTGCGGCCCCGCCATTTGATTCGCGAAGTAAGCGCCAATCCACGAACCCAGGAACATGGTCGCGGCCAGAATGACGGCGGCCTTAATATCTACGTTTCCGTGCCGGTAATATTCGAATGCGGCGGCGAGACCGACCGGCGGGAGCAGCAACGCAAGCGTCGTTCCGGTCGCCATGTGCTGAGAGAAACCGGCCCAATAAATAAGCGCCGGTACGATGATGATGCCGCCGCCGATGCCGAAAAGCCCCGCCGCGATGCCGCCGAAAATACCGATAATCACAAACATGAGCCATAACGGCATCTGGATTCTCCTTTCGAATAAGACCGCAACGTCTTAATCTGACGAGCCGGCTTGCAATTTAAAATTCGCCACTGCACTCGACAGATGTTGCGTTTGCTCTTCCAACGATTCCGCGGCGGCTTGCTCTACCGTAGCAGCATTTTGCTGGGTCACGTCATTCAATAGAAACGCCTGCCGGGCAAGGTCGATCTATAGATACCTTCCTCTTCGTTCTCCACTCATCGGTTCCCGATGCTTTGCAAGTCACTTACAAAAATTACCTTTGCTGGGAGGCTTCGCACAGCTCTTGTCTGTAATTTTCAAGCCGGTTTTCCAGGGCGCGCTGTTCGGATAACAGCTTGCGAGAGCCTGTCCTGCGGTTGCATAGGGTACGGCTGTGAACCCTGCGGGCAGAGTAAAGCTGAAACCAATGCAGCCGCCTCGCGGGCAATCGTTCAGATAGACGCCGTCCGCGCTTTGACCGGTCGTCCTGCTACTCCAATAATTACAGACGCTCTTGATAGCCTCCTTCAAATCAGGCTCAGGGAATGTGTCTGAAACCGTGCATTTCTGCGGATTATTTCCCGGCTCGATCTGGCACAGATTCGACGGGAAACAGGCATCCTCGGGAACGGCGCTGGTTGGAAAGGCATAATCCGAAGCCACGGTGCCGTTATCCAGCGTCACGGTCAGAATGCCCGATGTGCCGTCATAGCTGCTGGACCCGTAACTACTGCTTACAGGAGCCGGAG
Organism: Methylobacter sp. Wu8; assembly: GCF_036440755.1. Classification (NCBI taxonomy): domain Bacteria; kingdom Pseudomonadati; phylum Pseudomonadota; class Gammaproteobacteria; order Methylococcales; family Methylococcaceae; genus Methylobacter; species Methylobacter sp. Wu8. Next base: position 37,482 of record NZ_JAZGVT010000065.1, read on the forward strand.
TAACCTGCAATCCGTTATTCTGGGCATGAGGATCTATACGCACCCATTGCCCGCTGCCCGGCACATAATTAGGCCCGACATAGACCTGATAGGTCGTTTTGCTGTTGCCGGCGGCATAGAGGTGGTGAATCAAATAGCTTGCGCCAGCCGTGAAATTTGCATTCACGAAGGGGGCCGGAACGCTGCCGTTCAGGGCTGCCGCATTGGTATCGATATAGTAAGTCCCCTGGTTCATGGTGAGTCCCGGCGCCGCTCCTATACCCGCGCCCATAAAGAGCGTGCTGCGCCGGCAACAGGGGGTGACGCCGACTCCGCACACTTGAGCGTTGGTGCTGCAACTGTCGCCGGAGCTGCCGGTTTCAAGCTGCCGGTACACCGGCACTGCGGGGTGGCTTTGGCTCCACGCTGTGTCGGTGTTTGTGGCGGAACCGCCTGCCGTCACTGGCGCCTGCAATTTGGTAATGACGGTCGTAACAAAATCCTGAGGGATGGTCTCCGTGCCGAAGGAGTTGCATTGCGCTACTTTAAAGGGCGCGTCATAAAAAGCATTGTTGCTAAGCCCCGATGTCCGCGCGCCGCCGGTTGATGGCGCCATGCCGTTGAGACTGCCGTCCAGATCGTTCAATATCGTTGTCGAGTCGATCGGTGTAGCCCCCATATTATTAACGGTGTTGGATATTGGCGTACCCCATAACTGGCCTTGGATATAGTAAGCATATTGATCCAAAACATTGTGGCGCTCGGTTGTAGAATCAAAGCCGGATTTGCGGAACGCAAAAGCCGGAGGATAGTAAAAACCGTTGGGCTGTTTCCAGCCTATCGCCGCATTGATCACGCTGTATTGGCTCAAGGCCGGATCCTGGACGCTGGACGCCGTTAGAGGATAAGCGGGCTGGTTGGTCGAATCGTAAATAGAGGTACCGGTCGCATAAGGCGGCGTTGAGCCGGGCTGTGTCTTGACGCCGGAATTGGACGTATTCACTTGCGTGAAGATATTGCCGTCGGAAAAAAACGGCCCGTCATAAATGGTGATCATCCGTTTGGAGTTAAAACCGCCCATGTACAAACCGGTGCCGTCTTTCTGGAAATAGCAAAACGGCATCGGTTGAGTGCCATTGTTTTGTGAGCAGATTGCATTGCTCATGTCGGGGCCGTTTTGGCCCGCGTATTGATCTGTCGGCGCGATACTGCCGACAAAAAGACTGTCTTTCGCTATGGCCAATTGGCGATTAAGAACCTGATCCCAGCTGCCGCCGCTGACAAATCCCAAGCCTCCGAATAACTGGTCGGTGATCGCGCTATTGCTGAACACATAACTCCAGGGGCGCAGCCATACCGAGCCGAAATTGGTCTGAGCCCAGTTGAAAGAGGTGGTAAACCGGTCTATCACCGTCGCCACGCAATACTGGCCGTTTGTACTGGCTTGACCGGGGCCATAACCCGAAGCACAGGTAGGGTTCGTATCGGGACTCATCGCATATTTGATGCCGTAAAAATTGCTGGCGACAACCGGAAGCATTGACGTTGCAATCGTGTATGGATTGGAGGCTACGTTAACCGGAACAGGAGAACTCGCGGTTGGAGGAGTAGCGGGCGGATTCAGTGCAGGGATAAATGTAAAGTTGCTCGCGTCCGGTTGCAGGGAGGCGCGCTCCGTCATCAACGCATAGGCGGCGGTGGCGCAGCCATTGCCGCGGAACCGCTTAAACGGCGCCTGTCTCGCCCCAGCCTGGTTAAAGTTTGCGTAATCCAGCTCCGAATAGGTCTGGTACGTGGGTGCTGCCGCGCTATTACGAGCCCATGTCATACTCGCGCTCGGTCCGCTGACCGAGGAACTGAGCGGCCAGTAACAGGCCCCGAAACCATGCACCCCGACCGACTGGTTGCCGACAAATTCATTATAGGCATTCATGATCCAGAACATGGTCGGATAAACGGCGTCGCTACCCTGAACGGTTTGATCGTTCATCGTATTTAAAATCGGAGGAATAAAGCGGTACTCCGGGCTTGTGCTGTCCTGGACGGTAAAATAATCGGTCAATGCGGCGCGCGCGGAGACGCCCAGGTTCTGGCAAAAAAGATTGTTGATTTCAGAACCGTCCTCAATGTAAAAACCATGCCCCATCGACAGATAGCCGACATTGCGCGACACCTCGACATTATGCGTGGCGTGAACCACGACAAAGCGGGTATTCGATTCCCAGATCGAGCTGTCTTTAACGAAGGCATTGGTGTAGGAGGCGTCTTTCACCATGTGAAAATGCACCGGATAGCGCCCCATCCGTCCGCCCTGCCCCATCTGGTGAAATTCCACGCCCTGTACCTGGAACTTCGCAAAGCCCTGACGCACCATCATCTGAGCGCCGAAATAACAGTCGGGGTTATTTGCCGCGGCGGCGCAATTTGCCGACGCGGGAAAAGGATCCGTAGCCGTTGCGCCGAGCGATTGAATCGTGATGCTGCGCGTCAACAGCCCAATGGCGGCGCGGTTTTCCACCTGCCCATTCGGATTGCCGGTGCTTGTTAACAACGCGGAAGGCACCGTATAAGCCGCGCCATTATGCGGGTATTGCAGGGCTGTATTAAGCGTGGCGATTGTTTTGGTCGTATCAACCGCACTGACGGACGCAAGCTCGGAATGACTGGCAGACCAGTCGGTAGTCCCGACGATCAATTGGTCGCCCGGCGTCCAGTCGACGGCGCGATCCAGGGTCAGGGTAGTGCCCGCACTTGAAGCGCCGGCGCGCGCCCAGCTGTTTCCGGTTAATGCCGCCCATTGCGTAATGTCGTTTTGATTGGCTGCCGCCGGGACGGGGCAGGTAGCGGTTCGAATGCTGGGGTCGGTTCTGAATTGAGACGCTACGCCCTTGCTTCCGAACAGCTCCAGGCTTCCGCCGTAGCTGACCGCAAAAACTTTATAGCCGAAAATGGAATTATCCCCGTCTTGACCGGCGGCGTAACCTTCAAAATAGCTGTTATCCTGGGAATGATCTGTTGCCAATATCGCCTGACAGGGATCCGCCGGGTTAAATGTGCCGGAATTGAGACAACCTTTGCCCACGCGCGAACTGTCGTAACAAGTATCATCTTGGCAGCCGATCGGCGAATAATCCGGGTTGGGGTTTGTCGCAATATTACCGGGACCCGCTCCGTACAGGCCAATGATCAATTTGCCGCCCGCTGTACCAAACGGCACGTCATACGACCCTGCTTTGATTGAACCGCCTTGCTCTACTAAAATCGATTTGGCATTAAAGTTTATCGCGCCGCCGTCATCATTGAATATAAGCTTGCCGCCGTTGACCACATGCAAATATTGGTAAGTATAAGTACCCGAACCGACGGTTTGGCAATCGCTAATGTAGTAGTCATCGCTGGAAGATGAACTAGGCAGCGCGGAACATGTTTCAGCCGTTGGAACCGCCTCGTTGGCTCTTGCCGGCTTGATCGCATAACCAGCCAATAAAAATACTATAAATAATAAAGCATAATGTTTCATACACACCCCATGTTCTTGATAGTTATTTCGCCGGACGCATGATCACGGACGAAGAAGGGCAATAGTCCCTGACCCCGGAACTGCATGCCGTGGGCCGCATTTTCTTGTCGAAACAAAGGCGGACCTCTTGCAGATATGCGCCTTTGCAGGCGACGGCCATCTGCAAGCCCGGATTCGAGTCTTTGAACTGTTTGCGGATTGTTGCGGTCGAAGTGTTGACCTGACGGCTCGGATCGGCGAAAGCATCCGGGATTTTGATGGCCTGGAAAGTATTTTTGATCAGCTTGAAGTAATCGCCGACCTGTTCGCCGCTGCATGTGCCGTGCTTTTCCCATTCGTGCCGGATCAGCTTTTCGCTGGGCATGATCGGCAGCATTTCCTGCACGACCGCTTTGGGAACGGCAGGCGCCGTGGAGCAAGAATCGGGGTAACCTTTATTGTATTGCGGCCATAATCCATGCACGACGAATCCGTAATGTTTCCCGCCGTCGCACTGAGTCTTATCGCCCGGCGCTTCCGCGCAATGCTCGGGCGACCAGGAAAGGGTCAGCAGGTAATAGTCGAACTTCCCCGGCTGGCCATCCGCATGGGCGGAAAGACTCAAGGCCAGCATCAATGCGATGACCGCGTTGCCGATTATTTTGATATAAGACATCGTATTATCCTTTTGTTTAAATTCCGGTTTCTGCGTTGCCCCAGGCGATTGAGGCTTGCCCGTCCGGCCTTAGCCGCCAGTTTGCGTTCCGACCGTTACCGGCTTGTTGCCGGTGCCCCGCAGGTTAACCAGTTTCTGCAACAGATCGAACCAAAACGGCGCGCCGAACAGCGTCGCCGATGCGGTGACCAGCCAGCCCGCAACTTGAGTCCCGCTGATTGAGGCCGCGCCGTCCGGCCAGCCGATAGGCAAGGCCATTAACGTATCCCATGAAATGGCCGTCGGGTGGTCTGCCGCGCTGATCCCGGCCGCAATGGCGGGGTGCAGCCAAAGCGTCGAGAACAGATGAAAAGTATCGATATTGAACAGGGCCGCAATGGCCAAGGCGATCATGAAGCAATAAAGCTGGGACTTGCGCTTATAGTTGCCCGACAAGCGGTTCATTCCGGCATCGAACCAGGCCGCCAGCTCGGTATAGACGCCCTCAATTCCCGAGGCTCGTGCGTAGATGCCTTGCAACAGCTGTTTCAACTGGGGATCCGGGATTGCGTCGATGTCCTTGCCCAGCTGTGCGACATCACCGGTTTTGGTCTGTATGCAGTCTATAAGGGCGACAGCAAAATGCTTGGGATCAATATAAGAGGGTTTATTGTCAAGGTCTTGCGCGCTCTTGGCATTTCCCTGGCCTAAATGGCTGACAAAGCTATGGTTGTAGACATTAAGCGCAAGCCCGTCAAAATTCGGATCATTGAGCATCGATTTGACGCCTTCCAACAGCGTGTTGGAACGCAGATTAAACAATGATGCAATGGCTTCGTTAATCGAGCTGACAATAAGCGCGACGGACGCGTAACAAAAGACTAGCCCGATTGCGACTTCCAGGGTGGTGCTGTTAAACATGGATATCCCCTTCTTTGTATTTGCCCGGAACGCGGCCGGGGTTCTTTGTGTGTGCGTGTTTTATGATCCGGCGGCAAATTAAAGCGGCTACCGGTTCGGTTGCTTGCGGATTAAATACCTCAATATCGTTAAGTTAAGGAAAGGCTTCAGGCCATTGGCGTACAGGCTTCGCCTGCTAACGCAAGCAGAGCTTGCACTCCGGCAAACGCTCTTTCTTATATGAAATAAATAATCGCTTAACTTAAGGAAGCGCTGATTTAGTCCTTCGACAAGCTCAGGACGAACGGTAACGTATTGATTCCATTCGTGGTGAGCTTGTCGAACCATAAACGGAATCAATTTGTTCAGCGCTTCCTTAACGGTATATCGTTCCCTGAGATTTAATCCATATTGAAGAACGCAAAACGCCGCCTAAACGGCAAGGCGGCATTGTGGAGTAAAAAGTCACCGGCGTATGTAAGCAAAAGCTGATCTTTTTGTAATCTTCGGCAGATTGTATATGCGCTCGACTCTGCGGACTGTGCTAAGCGGTGGAGAGTCAAGCTAACTTGCCGGCATAATTCCGCTCGCCAAACAACGCGGTGCCGATTCTGACGATAGTCGAGCCTTCGGCTATCGCGGCTTGTAAATCCCCGGTCATGCCGAACGAGAAGGTATCCATCTCGGGCCGCCCCAGCTTTGCAACAGCCTGATACAGCGTTTTATAAGGCCGGCGTTGCCGCTCAAAATCGTCTTGCGGAGCCGGAATCGCCATTACGCCGCGCAGCTTCAGCTTGGGCAGTTTTACGACCTGTTCGCACAGCTCCGGCAATTCGTCCAGAGTAATGCCGGATTTGCTTTGCTCATCGCTGATATTGACTTGCAGGCAAATATTCAGCGGCGGCAAATGGGCCGGGCGCTGATCGCTAAGCCTCCGGGCTATCTTCAAGCTGTCCACGCTATGCACCCAGTCGAAATACGTCGCCAACGCCTTGGTTTTATTCGATTGTATCGGGCCGATAAAGTGCCAGGTAATATCGTAGGCCCCCAATGCCTGCTGTTTGCCCAACGCTTCCTGCAAATAATTTTCGCCGAAATGGCGTTGCCCGGATTGATAGGCGGCGGCAAGATCTTCGGCCGGCTTGGTCTTGCTGACGGCCAATAACAGCACCGAGCCGGGCTGGCGATTAAAGGCGAGCTCCGCATTACTGATTTGGGAGCGTATTTGTTTGAGTCTTTGAGTTATGGTCATTGCTTGTCCGCGTTCAGTTAGCTATCAATCTATCAATTATTAGGGAACCTCGAAAAACCTCGCATTTCGACAAGCTCAATACGAACGGTTCTAGGAAAACCAAGCTGTTCCGTTCGTGCTGAGCTTATCGAAGCATGAACGGAACAGGTTTTTCGAGGCTCCCATTACACAATGGTTTTCACGAAAAACTAACACAACGGCAACATTCAAAAAACAAAAAGATGAACTATGGTATAAAAACGATTTTATTTTTGTCTTCACGAGGATGTTATGGATATTGCCGAATTACTGGCTTTCTCAGCCAAAAACAAAGCGTCGGATTTACATTTGTCGGCGGGGCTCCCGCCTATGATCAGGGTTGACGGCGATATTCGGCGCATCAATATTCCCGCATTGGATCATAAGGAAGTGCATGCGCTGATTTATGACATTATGAATGACAAGCAACGCAAAGATTATGAGGAATTCCTGGAGACCGATTTTTCGTTTGAATTGCCCGGCGTCGCCCGGTTTCGTGTGAATGCGTTTAATCAGGAGCGCGGCGCGGCAGCCGTTTTCAGGACCATTCCATCGACAGTATTGAGCCTTGAAGACCTGAAAGCGCCCCGATTTTTTGAAGAACTCTGCCAAAAACCGCGCGGCCTGGTTCTGGTGACCGGCCCTACCGGCTCCGGCAAATCGACTACGCTGGCGGCGATGATCAATCATATCAACTGCAATGATTACGCGCACATCCTGACCGTCGAAGATCCCATTGAGTTTGTTCACGAAAGCCAGAAATCGCTGATCAACCAACGCGAAGTCCACCGCGATACCCACGGCTTTAACGAAGCGTTGCGCTCGGCGTTGCGGGAAGATCCCGACATTATCCTGGTCGGCGAAATGCGCGACCTGGAAACCATCCGGCTGGCGATGACGGCGGCCGAAACCGGCCACCTTGTGTTCGGCACGCTGCATACGACCTCCGCCGCGAAAACCATCGACCGTATTATCGACGTATTTCCCGCCGCGGAAAAAGACATGATCCGGGCCATGCTTTCCGAATCGTTGCAGGCGGTCATATCCCAAACCTTGCTGAAGAGAACCGGCGGCGGCCGCGTGGCCGCGCATGAAATCATGGTCGGCACACCGGCTATCAGGAACCTGATCCGTGAAGCCAAAGTTGCGCAAATGTATTCTGCGATTCAAACCGGACGCAAGGACGGCATGCAGACGCTGGATCAGAACCTGAAAGAGCTGGTGGACAGAGGCGTGATTACCGCAAAAATAGCGATGGAAAAAGCGGTTAACAAGGATATGTTCCGCTGATTTACGCGCCTTGCGGGAAACCACCAAATCACCTCAAACATAATCAAAGGAACAACGTGATAGCCATTTTTTTCGCCAGTATTTTATTGGGCACAGTCGCAGGATTAACGGCGGGGCTTTTCGGGATAGGCGGCGGCCTGGTTATTGTGCCGGTTTTAGCGATGTTGTTTGCGGCGCAAGGATTCCCCGCGGAACTGGTCATGATCATGTCGGTCGCAACCTCGCTGGCGACCATTATTCTTACTTCGATCTCTTCGGTGCTGGCGCACCATCGTTTGGATTCCGTATTGTGGAATAAAGTGCGCATCCTGGGACCGGGAATCATGATCGGCTCGGCTGTCGGAGCCGTGGTCGCGGATCACGTCAGCGGCGGCGTATTGCGGTTCATATTCATCATCTATTTGATAGGCGTTGGCGTGCAAATGGCTTTGCAGTTAAAGCCCAAACCGGGCCAACAGCAACCGTCCAAGGAGCTGGATTTGGCTGCGGCAGGCATCATGGGGCTGCTGTCGTCTCTGCTGGGAATAGGCGGGGGTACGCTGATTGTGCCTTATTTAGTGCATTTTCAAACGCCGATGCGCAATGCGGTCGCCATAGCCAGCGCCTGCGGCTTGCCGATAGCCGTGGTCGGCACGGTGGGCTATGCGCTGTTGGGCAAGGATGCGTCCCAGCTGCCTGACTGGAGTTTGGGCTATATCTATGTCCCCTCTTTTCTCGGCATCGTGCTGACCAGCATGTACACCGCGCCGATCGGCGCAAAGCTGGCCCATAAACTGCCCGCGGAACAATTAAAACGCTATTTCTCGCTGCTGCTGTTTGTGATGGCGGCTAAGTTGATATGGTTTTGAGGGTAATTTACTTCAGTTTTATCCCGTCAAATTTGCGATACCACGCAGTGTCGTAGGCTGGGTAGAGCAACGCGAAACCCAGATTTATGCCCGTCGATGCTGGGTTTCATTGCACTCAACCCAATCTACCGAACTATGGTTGGCTGTTTACCGCTACATAGCCGGCTGTTACCGCGATAAAAAGAAAGTGTACATCGTCTGACACGGAAAGATAGACAGTTAGTGCCCCGATAAAATACCAAAGCTTATTGCCCAGAGTGTGGCAATCAGGGATGATATACAGAAACCATATAATTACTTGTTAGGCATACATAACTCATGGCACGTAACATCGAAATCAAAGCCCGTATTGACGGTATTGACTCAACCTTGCCTTTAGCCGAAAAAATTGCCAGCGAAGGGCCGACAGAAATCCTTCAAGACGATACGTTTTTCACTTGCCCCAACGGAAGGCTAAAACTCCGCGCCTTTTCTGAACATGAAGGACAACTGATTTTTTATCAACGTTCTGACAGCTCAGGCCCAAAAGAATCTTTTTATGTCATTTCACCCACATCGTCACCCGATACGCTCCGCCAAACATTGACGCTGGCTTATGGAGAAAGTGGTCGCGTTCGCAAACATCGCACGTTATTCTTGGTGGGAAGAACGCGAGTGCATCTGGACAGAGTTGAAGGACTGGGAGACTTCCTTGAACTGGAAGTAGTCCTGGCTGACGACGAACCCAATGAAACCGGCATTTCAATCGCACATGATCTGCTGGAAAAATTAGCCGTTTCTCCCCGACAGCTAGTGGAAGAGGCCTATGTTGATCTACTTGCAAAATCGCCTAACGAATAAGGTTAGATTGTGTGAGCGATAGCGAGCCACAATCTGAACCGGTTGTTGGACAAGCCCGGTCGTAGTCGGAAAGCTGGCTTATTATAAGAAAATATCTTTTCGGATG
>NZ_JAZGVT010000028.1:0-26250 GCF_036440755.1 Methylobacter sp. Wu8
GTTTATAGTTTCTCATGCGCTTTCTCGTCTTTGGTCGGATTGAAAAAAGCGTGAAACTATATCAGCTAACCTTTTTCTTTTCCGATTAGTGCCGATTGCACTTATGAGTTGAATCTAAGCCTTTAACTTAGCCTCTAATCTTTAGCTCACTTTGAGCGCTTTGAGCTATTGAATACAAAAGACGCAACGACGCCGCGTTTATCAAACTTAATCACCAAGTCCTCGCTACTGCCGTCGCCGAACAACGTGTAAAAGTAGCTGCCGTATGTCCATGTTTTCAAGCCGTTATCAAGCCCGGTTCTCCAGGGATTCCCAAATGTCGTGTAAATGTCATTCTGGGTGGTCTCCCCTATCTTTATCGATGAAACCTGCCCCGTCGGAAACTCATGGCCGACCGTGGCGCATCCTGAAGCCGACAGAAACATCGCCATAGCCAGACCGCCCAAAATTTTTCTCAGCAACCCGGAAATATGTACTGAATCTAAACAATCAATTTTCATTGTTAACCTGCCATCTATTAAAAAATATCGTGCCGTTTAAAAATTAGTGCTCCGCCTTTTTCAACCACTGTTCAAAAAACTGGTCGTCAGGCAAGGGTTTACTGAAATAATAGCCCTGAAAACAGGGGCATCCATTTTCTTTTAAAAACTCCAATTCCATTTCCGATTCGACGCCTTCCGCCACAACGCCAAGGTTCATGTGTTGGGCTATCGCAATAATGGTGCCGACAAAAACGGCATCGTCTTCATTTTTAGTAATATCCTCGACAAAGGATTTATCGATTTTCAACTGATCCACCGGCAAATGCTTCAGATAACTCAATGACGAGTATCCGGTGCCGAAATCGTCTATCGAAAAGGTATAACCCAGTTTTTTCAGCTGCTTGATTTTTTCAATCGCGGCATCAACATCATTCATCAATAAGCCTTCGGTAAACTCCAGCATGATTCTTGACGGGCTGATCCGGTATTGCTGAACAAGCCTGGCGAGTATATCGATCAAATCGTCATGATAGAACTGCCTTGGGCTGATATTGATCGCCAAATGGGGTAAATGCTTCTGTTGCTTGTCCCACTGCCTGAGATGGATAAATGACTGTTCAAGCACCCAGGTGCCGACCGCTTGAATCAATCCGCATTCTTCCGCGATAGGAATAAACTTGTCGGGCGGAATAAAGCCTTTTTGCGGATGCTTCCAACGAATAAGCGCCTCGGCCCCGACCAGATTGCCGTGATAATCGACTTGCGGCTGGTAATACAAAGACAGCTGGTTTTCATCCAAAGCCTGACGCAACTCTTTTTCAATCAGCATTCTTTCCATAACAGCTTCCTGCATGCTGTGCTGAAAGAACTGCAACATATTACGGCCGCTTTCTTTAGCCCGGTACATCGCGGTTCCGGCCTGTTTAAGCAAATCGTCAGTCGTACCGGAGTTCTCGGAAAACATCGCAATGCCGATACTGGAAGAAATATACAGCTTGTGGTTCATGACCGAATAAACCTGGCCAACAGTCTGTTGCAGTTCTTGGGCGATGTGCCGGGCTTCATTGCATGCCGGCTCCATTTGTTCGCTAAGTTCGGTCAACACAACAACAAATTCATCGCTGCTGATACGGGCGACCGTATCGCAATCCCTGACACCGAGCTTTAATCGGTAGGCGACGTCCATAAGAACTCTGTCCCCGGCCGAATGCCCTAAGGTTTCATTGATATTCTTGAAATGATCGAGATCAATAAAAAGCAATGCGCCGCTCTTGCCCGATCTTCCGGTAATCGCCAGCTCATGCGCCAAGCGGTCATTCAATAAACGCCGGTTAGGCAATTCGGTTAAAGGATCGTAATAAGCCAGTCGTTTAATTTCTTCCTCATCGCTTTTTAACTGGCTAATATCGCTGAAGATAGCGGCGTAATTGCTGATTTCATTGGTGTCATCATCCCGGATTTCGGTAATGGTCAGCAGTTCCGGGTAAATCTCGCCGTTTTTGCGCCGGTTCCAGATTTCACCTTGCCAGAAACCGTATTTGTTGATTTTCCCCCACATCGCATCATAAAACTTTTTATCATGCCGTCCCGAACTGATAATGGCGGGCGTTTTACCGATAACCTCTTCTTCCGTGTAACCGGTAATCCGGGTGAAACCGGCGTTACATGATTGAATGGCCACATATTTATCGGTGGTGATAACGCCTTCCTGGGTGTTATCAATAATCTTTTTCGCCAAGCCCAGGCTCTTTAACGAATCCTTTAACAAGGCATCCCTGTGCGCCAGGGATTCTTTAAGCTCTTCGACATAAGTGCTGCGAAACCCCGCTAATATGTCACTCAAATTGATAATGCCGATTAAGTTATCTTTATTATCGGTCACGCCGAGGTGGCGAAAGCCATTTTTGAGCATAATTTTCTTGGCGTAATAAAGACTTTCATGCTCATTAACGGTAACAAGATGCTCGCTTGCATAATCCGCGACAACCGGATTCAGGCTTAAAGAAGCCAGCGCCTTGACCACATCGCGCTCAGTGAGGATGCCGATTGATTCATCGGGAAATTCAACGCTGACTGCATCTGAATGCGAAGATTGCATAAGCCTGCTCGCCTGCGCCATGCTCTGCGTCGATCTGATGACCGGCGGATTCGGTTTTAATACGCTGCCTGCGGTTTTTAAAACCAGGAAAAACTCAAAGTTATGCTTCTTGATCACATCGGTTTGAGAAATAATGCCTTTCTGCCTGCCGTAATCGTCGGTGACGACATAATGCCGCACGCCGTCTTTTTTAAATTTAAGCGAAACTTCTTCCAGACTCGCATTTTCATTAACGCTGAGAACAGGACTGCTCATGCCTTCGGATACCGGCGTTGATCGGGCGTAGGGAGAAGAGAAATCAAACTTCAATACGTCGCGCTCCGTCCAGATGCCAATGATTTCATCGTCCACCACGATCAAGATAGCGCTGCAATTTCGCTCCACCATTTTGACGGCTGCGCTATGCATGGTCTCACTGGGCAAGCAAGTCAACAAGGAGGTCTGGGTAATATCCTTTATCGAAATGGCATTAAAATCAAAAGTGCGCATGTATCCTCTGTTTGTATAAGCATCAGCCGATAAATAATATCATCAAGGTACTATTAACTAAAATTTAGCCTCACCAAATCGCGGGATGACACCAGCCGAATAAATGCGTTAACTCTTTTCAAGCGCCCCATGCGCCTGGAAATCTCAATAAATCCCAAGCAAATCTGGCATTAAAAGCCCGTTCAAATTAAAATAGCCGTCTTCTTTGAGCGCATTCAACAAACATAGCGCGTCCTCCAAACCTGACGGACTTTTGATGACAGATTATAAACTGACCCACCTTAAACAGCTGGAAGCTGAAAGCATTCACATTATTCGCGAAGTCGCAGCCGAATTTGAACGTCCGGTGATGTTATATTCGGTCGGCAAAGACTCCGCGGTAATGCTGCATTTGACCATGAAAGCCTTTTATCCGGGCAAGCCGCCGTTCCCGCTGCTGCATGTGGATACCACCTGGAAGTTTAAGGAAATGATCGAGTTTCGCGACCAGATGGTCAAAAAGCTGGGGCTTGATCTGCTGGTTCACATCAATCCCGAAGGCATAGAACAAGGCATCGGGCCTTTCACCCACGGCAGCAAAAAACACACCGACGTGATGAAAACCGACGGCCTCAAGCAAGCGCTGGACAAATACCAGTTCGATGCGGCTTTCGGCGGCGCGCGGCGCGACGAGGAGAAATCGCGCGCCAAGGAACGGGTGTATTCGTTCCGCGACAAGAATCATCGCTGGGACCCCAAAAACCAGCGCCCCGAATTGTGGAACATCTACAACGGCAAAATCGACAAAGGCGAAAGCATCCGGGTATTCCCGCTGTCCAATTGGACGGAGCTGGACATCTGGCAATACATCCACCTGGAAAACATTCCGATCGTACCGCTGTATTTCGCCAAGGAACGCCCGGTCGTTGACCGCGACGGCATGTTGATCATGGTTGACGATGAGCGCATGCCGATCGGCCCTGACGAGAAAGTCGAGATGAAAATGGTGCGTTTCCGCACCTTGGGCTGTTATCCGTTGACCGGCGCAGTCGAATCGACCGCCACGACGCTACCGGAAATTATCCAGGAAATGCTGTTGACCACCACCTCTGAACGCCAGGGACGGTTGATAGACCACGACCAGTCCGGGTCGATGGAACAAAAAAAGCGCGAAGGTTACTTTTAAAACTCCCACCGAGAACGCAGATGATTAATAGCGTCCAGCTAAAAAACTTCGGCCCACTCACCGAGCTAGATTGGCAAAACCTTGGCCCGATCAATTTGGTGATCGGCAATAATGGCTGTGGCAAATCGTTTTTATTGAAGGCCATGTATAGCGCTGTGAGGACATTGGAAAGCTATAAGCGTGGAAATAACCCAATTAGTGCCGCCGATATTCTATTTGAGAAATTATTTTGGACGTTTCAACCTGAAAAACTTGGTGATCTTGTTGCCAAATCTTGCGATGCTGCGTTGTCATTTAATTTGGCTATCGATAACAAATGCTTTAACTATAGTTTTGGCAAAGATACTATTAAATCGATAACCACACTTGAAAATCGAGCCTCCACAAGAAATAGTGATTCTATTTATTTGCCAGCTAAGGAAGTATTATCGCTACACCATATTATTTTAGACTCCAGGGATCGTTATCAGATTTTTGGCTTTGATGACACGTATTTTGATTTGGCAAAAGCTTTACAAAAGCCTTTGCCGCATCGCTTTGCAGTCGACACGCGAGAACTGCTTTCTGGCGATCCGGATATTGATTTATCAACAAAGGCTTATAGGGCCAATTCAAAATCTTTTAAGCATGCTCGAAAACTTCTCGAAGATATGCTAGAAGGAAAAATAGAATATGATAAAAATCAAAGCCGTTGGTTTTTTAAGAAAGGAAAGCAACGCTTTGATATTGGGGTGACTGCCGAAGGTGTTAAAAAAATCTCGATTCTCGATATTTTGCTCGGCAATGGTTATTTAGATGGTAATTCAATTGTCTTTATCGACGAGCCTGAATCGGCACTTCATCCCGAGGCTATTTCAAAGTTTTTAGATATTATTGCTTTATTAGCACAGTGCGGCATTCAGTTTTTTATAGCAAGTCATTCTTATTTTGTTATTAAAAAACTATTCCTGATTGCCCAGGAGCAAAAGTTATCCATTCCGGTGCTTTCAAAAGATGGCGATACTTGGCAACAACATGATTTACTGGATGAAATGCCTGATAACGCCATTATTGACGAGTCGATTCGACTTTACGAAGAAGAAGTGGATTTGGCCTTTAAATGATCACCGACTCCAAAGATAACTTTGAACGGATGTTTGGCCCGTATCCTGACGGACATTGTTTTGAAATTGAACGTAGCGCAATTCTCAAAAAAATTAACGACAAAGCAAAACAAGGTGAAGGCGTAAAGATCGCGGAGTTTTTACTGCTTAGAGCAGCAAACGGCAAAGCAAGCATTTCAATAATTGAAGCTAAATCTAGTGCCCCACAAAGCGCTGACGAATATATTAATGACGTACAAGAAAAACTTAGCAACAGCCTATCATTATTTATCGCCATTTATTTGCAACGACACAGCAAGAATAATTCGGAATTATCCGATTTTTTCAAACAAACTGAACTATCAAATGTGAGCTTTATTTTGATATTAGCTATTCAAAACTGTGAAAGATCATGGTTGCCGCCTTTGCAAGACAAGCTTAGAAATGCCCTCAAAAAAACAGCTCGCATATGGAACATAGATCTCAATTCCGTTATTGTCCTGAATGAAGCGGGTGCCAAAAAGCATGGGTTGATTGCATCAACCACTACCCAATAAATCTAATATTTATTTTTAGGAAAACCATGTCCCACCAATCCGATTTAATCAGTACCGATATTGATGCCTATTTGGCGCAACATGAACGCAAGGAATTATTGCGCTTTTTAACCTGCGGCAATGTCGACGACGGCAAAAGCACGCTGATCGGCCGCTTGCTGCACGACTCCAAAATGATCTATGAAGACCAGCTGGCCGCAGTTCAGGCCGACAGCGTCAAATCAGGCACCACCGGCGCGGGCAAAATAGACCTGGCGTTGCTGGTAGACGGCTTGCAAGCGGAACGCGAGCAGGGCATCACCATTGACGTGGCCTACCGTTATTTTTCCACCGCCACGCGTAAATTCATTATTGCCGACACCCCTGGGCACGAACAGTACACCCGCAACATGGCGACCGGCGCGTCAACCTGTGATTTGGCGATTATCCTGATCGACGCCCGCTACGGCGTGCAAACCCAGACCAAACGGCACAGTTTTATCGCCTCGTTACTGGGCATTCATCACATCATCGTCGCGGTCAACAAGATGGACCTGGTCGATTACAGCGAAGCGACCTTCAACAAAATCAGACAGGATTATCTGGATTTCACCCGGTCGCTGGCTTTACAGGACATCACCTTTATCCCGATGTCGGCGCTGGACGGCGATAACGTGGTTAATCCCAGCGCACATATGCCCTGGTTTACCGGCCTGCCGCTGATGGACGCGCTGAACAGCATCGAAATCGCCAATGACCGCAATTTCAGCGACGCCCGATTCCCGGTCCAGTTCGTCAACCGTCCCAACCTCGATTTTCGCGGCTTTTGCGGCACAGTCGCTTCCGGTATTTTCAAAAAAGGCGACAAGATCACCGCCCTGCCCTCCGGCAAAAGCAGCAAAATCAAGTCTATCGTGACCTATGACGGCGAGCTGGGACAGGCTTTCCCGCCGATGGCCGTCACCTTGACGCTGGAAGACGAGATCGACATCAGCCGCGGCGATACGATAGTCGGCACCGAAAAAACACCGGCGACCGTCGCCGACAAGTTCAAAGCCACCATCGTCTGGATGGCTGAAAATGCGCTGACGCCGGGCAAGCAATACATCATCAAGCTGGCGACGCGCAGCGTACCGGGTTCTGTCGCGATGATTCACCACCGAATCGACGTCAATACCCTGGAACACCATGACGCGAGCGAATTGCACTTGAATGAGATCGGGTCTTGCACGGTTTCAGTGACCGCGCCGGTGGTTTTCGATCCTTACCAAAGCCACAAAGGCACCGGCTCGTTCATCATCATCGACCGCCTGACCAACGGCACGGTCGGCGCGGGTATGATTACCGGCGGCACCGGTGAGGAAAGTTTGCATCCTGTCAGCCCCGAAGAGCGCGCCGCGCGTTTTAGCCAAACGGCTACGGCGGTTGTACTGACCGGCAAAGCCGGTAAGGAAATCGCCTATCAGCTGGAGCGGAAACTATTCGACAACGGCCATGCGGCAACCGTTTTAGAAACTGAAAATGCATCGATGGTAGACGCAGTCAAAAACGCCGGATTGATTTGCTTATGCGTCAATTACAACGCTAACCTGGCGGATATCAGCTTTGATGCCGATAGCCAAGCGATTGATGACATTTACAACGCATTGAAAGAGCAAAAAATCATCCACTAGATTCAGAACAGCAGGGAGCCTAAGCTTCCGCTCCCTGCTCACGCTCCTCACCTGCATCCCTCCGCTCCCCCGGCAATTTATTCTAACCTCCTCTCACGCTCTTTATCTACGCCCTGTAGGCAACTGCCGAAAGCCCCTTAATTTCCTAATCTCCTCTTTTTATCGAGAAAATCAGTTCCGACATTGCGCCAAGATGAGGTAAGATGAAAAATTCTTCGATTCGACACGACACGCCTGAAAACCGCAACCTTTTAAAATGAAAACTTCCGAATTCTCCAAAATAAGAACCTCCGGCGTAGGCTATTTCATTAATAGCGTCCAGACCTTATTTGTCGGCTTGTTAAGGATATGGACGATTCCGATTGTATTGATGTTGAGTGTCGCTTCCGGTTTTACCACCTACTACGGATTGTCTCATTTCATCACGCCCTGGATAGCGCTGATCATCACCATTGCCATCCAGTCCATTATCGTGATTTGTTCGCTGGAAATCGCCGGCATGCATTGGCAAGCCAACCGCTTCCGTTATTTTTCCGTGGTGTGTTCTTTGCTGGTTGCTCTGACAGCGTCGGTTTCGTTCTCTTATTTCAAGTTTTATGAAATTTCCCAGAAGGACACCCTGCACATTAACCGCTTAAATCAAATCAGAACCGACGTAAAATCCTATGTGGACCGCGTCTTGGTCATTAAAGGCGAGGTTTTGAAACAACAGCGCGCCGATATGGAAAAAGCGACGCTCGATGTACAGCAGGCTTATTTCGGAACCCATGCGCAAATTGTTGACGGCTATAAGCATCAAGTCGGCGAAGGCCCTTTCTGGAAACATTACAACCAGATTTATCAAGAAAAAAAACAGCAACAGGCAAAATTCGAGCAGGATTTTTCCGAGTTGGATAAGGATATTCAGAAGCTACAAGTCAGCATTAATGCATTGGATGTAACGACAAACATTGAGAGCGCCTATTCCGCGATGCTGGAAAACTTCCAGAATGTGCAGTTAAAAATCAACCTGTTATCCGGCAATATCGGCCAGTCGTTGCCGGAGGCGCCGTTATTGATGACTTATAAACAGTTTACAGCTGACGTTCAGCCCTCGTTCGCGATGTGGTCCGATTTTTCGCTGTTCGCCTTTCTTTGCGCGGCTATGGTTGAGTTTTTCACCGTGCTGCTGTCATACCGCCTTGAATTCACCGCCCCCGGCCCGTTGACCGCCGAGGAAGAAGACCTTGTTTTTGAGTGCTTGCGGCAATTTACCGAATTTCGAATCAATAAAAACGACGAACTCGAAATGACTATCGAGAAAAGCGAAATAGAGCGGGCCAGGCGTTACTCGGACTGGTCAAGAATGTTTGCCGTAGGCTTATTATTAAGCCGCGGTTTCTTAAGAAAAATCGACGACAAAACCGTGGAATTCGCGCCTAATCTTTATCCGCTGATTGCAGAAAAAATGAGCGATAAGGTTAACAAACTAAAAGCCGAATCCAACATTGCCAGACAGGCAGGTGCGGATGAATAGCTCCAGAACTGAAATCGACAAATGGTTTATTGAAGGCACCTTAGCAAGCGACGATGCCGCTACGCCAGAAGTCTGGGAGGCTATTTTTGACCCAGACCGCCAGCTTGTCCGTACCAAAATCGGCCCTTACGGAAAATTATTTTTACGCCCCGAAGGGTTTGTAAAACGCTTTTACCACCAGGTTTATCCATTACCGGTTGAAAACTGGGTCATAACCCGACAAATCAAGCTATATGACGGTTTTTGCACAATCGATGTAACGTTGGACATCCGGTTCCAGGCCACATTGAAATATGCGCTCAGCAACATGGACATTTTGTCCGACATTAACAAGCATATAAAAACCACCTATAAAGATTTACTGATCAACCTGGTCGATAAAGAGCTGCTTAATTTATCGGATGGCGCGTGGGTGCAAAAAGGCGTAAGCGATATTGAAAAGAAAATTGCTTTGGCTGTCAGTGAAATGCTGATATTACAAAATATCCAGTCCCAAACATTATGTACATTAAAGCCTTCATTTGAAGAATTCCCCGACGTGCAACTGGCCCAGGAAAGCGTTTATTTATGCGTGCTTAAAAAAAGTTTTGAGTTCAACGAAGCAAAAAGAGAGGAATTATTCCGTCAGGAACAAGACCTTGAAAACCAAAAAATCGAACACAAGCAAAAACAACTTGAGCAATTAAACCGCGACGCCGAAATGGAACGGTTAAAACAAGCCCAGGAAGCCGCCAATAAAAAGTTGTTGCTCGAGGAAAAAGAAAAACAGCTGCTGGAACAATTTGAGATTGAAAAGCGGCTCCATGCCGAAAAAATCCGGCACGATAACAGCTTAAAGGAAATCGCCCTCGAAGCGGAGCTGCAGGAACAGCAAAAGCGCGAAGCCCGCCTGAGAGCCGCAGAACAAGCAATCCAAACGGAATCATTGGCGCACCAAGCCAAACGACTAGACTTCGAGCAACGCCAAAAGCAACTGGAATTTGAGGCCGATCTCAAAAGCCGGCAGCGGCACCTGGAAATGCAAAAAGAAAGTTATAACAGCAGACAGGAATCCGATATTTACCTGCGTGGAGAAATCGAATTACTGGAACTTGAAAAACAACGCCTGGAACTGCAATTGGCGATAAAAAACGCGAAAAAGCAACAGAGCTCGGGGTAAAGATCAAGCCGCTTGTGCGGAAGCGCTACGGCTGCATGACGCCTGAGCCATTGCCGGGCAAAGCCTGTACAACCGAATCCTATTTAAGGGATTTCACTGCGCCCCGCCCATCCTGCGATGCTGGATTTTATATATCCATGAACAGCATCGGAATGCCGTAAGTCAACACAAAGTAACTAAACGCTAAAATAACGCTGACGCCGGTTTTATAGAAAAAAAACTGCCGCAGAATATAACTGACTATCGCTAAATACCACCCCACCAGCAATACACCTATACCGATTGATAGTTCTTCCGCGCGTTCGTAATGGCTCATGACCATCCAAAAATACAGGCCCTCGGTGACAGTGGCCAGCGTCATAATAAAGTTTTCGCAGACAAAAATAGCCGTAAACAGTTGATTAAAATATTGCCATTTTTTAGTGACGAACAACAACGTGGCAACCGACGAAAAGGCCATGATTGTTCGCAACAAGACTTCCAGCGTACCGTCGGCAGGATCGGAAATCAGACCCTCAACAATCATGCCGGAAATAAGATAAAACGCGACCGTTTTCCACATAAACGACTTGGTCGGAACCAAGTCGGCTGGGTTATTTATGAACCAGCAGAGCCCAAGATATTTGATTAATAAACGCATGGTAAAGATTTTGTACAAAAAGTCGTGAATTTTATAGAGTTTTGATGGGGCAGCCTAGTGAAAGCGCTATCAAAAGATCAATGACGCCAAACAGAACGGTATTTTGCCCGCCCGGTTTGGCTTGCTCGGCTTATTTTACCACTGAGACTCGCCGGTTTCAGGATCGTACATTTCGTGGACGATTTTGTGCCGGTTGGCGATTAACTCGTCAACGCTGGGCGAATTAGTCATCGCACGGGAAATAGCCAGCTTCATCGCTTCATAGTTGGTGCGATACAAATCCTTACGGTCCAGATCGGGATTGGTCACGCATTCGGGAGCGATCCACAGCATCGCAATAATACACAGATCATTGGCCTGATCAGCAGGAATAATACCGTCGATAACGCTGTCCAGGACCGCATCCGCGACCGCAGACTGCACCGGACCGCCGAACAAGTTGACGTATTCGGTGGATTTGATCGTGACCTTCGGAACCATGATCGTCGCGGGCTTCACTTGCTGATTGCAGGCTCGAATGGCGAACATCCGGGTATGGCCTGCGGTTTGCCCCATCAGGTTGGCAAACGCATTGCCGGCAGGCCCTTTAACGCTGCCTATCAATATTTCGGGCATGGCGTCCGTACCTTGACCGTCGCTGGAAAATACCGTTGCTTCGCCGGTTCTGAACCAAATTGTATCTGACATTGCGCGCCCCTCAATAATATAAAAAGTGGGCATTCTATGACGGATGAAGCGCGAGGCGCAAGATTCAAAGCGCAGGCCTCCAGAGGGACGGGATATGTTCTATGGTAAAATCAATCCACTATTTATCCAAAACAGTTCCCCATCAACCTTATGCAACTCAAGTTATTACCGCTGTTTTCCACAACGTTCTTTTATATATTGTATTACCTGATCGGCACTTTCAAATTCGATGTCCAGATATTAGCACCGTCGATACCTTACGATTATCTGCTGCAACTGCTTGTCGCTTACGCGCTCTACGCCTTATCGCGTCGCGTCTGGATTTTTCTGGTGATTCACGCCCTGCTAATGGGCCTGTTGTATGTCGGTAACGCGGTAAAAATATCGTTTTTCGGCGGGCCGATTATGCCGGACGATATTTTTGCGCTGCAATCGCTGCTGTTAATACTCGACGGCTGGCGGTTCTTTGCCGCCGCCATACCGTTGGCCGCCATTGCAAGCCTGATATTGTTCAATTTTTCGATGCGTCATTGGAGCGCTTATCTGGCTAGCCTGGCTGTCATGTTGCTCGGCATCACCGTGGTTTACCAACCCTCATCCCTACTCGAACCTATGGACGGCTACTTCGGCAACTCGGTATGGGATCAACGTTCCAATTATGTGTGGCGAGGCGCAACACTGTATTCGCTATTGGAAAGCGCGCGTTATTTCGCGGCAGCCGAGGTCATTCCCGATGGCGATACGGCTCAGGAAGCCGCCGATAAATTACTGGCCGCAGGGCGCATGAGCTTTCAGACGACTGCGCTACTTCAGCCGTCTCCCGAAGCCGCCCAAAAAGAACCCGTCGCCAAAGTATTTACGCCGCGCAATGTCCATATCGTATTACTGGAGTCTTTCTGGGACCCCAGTGCGCTGAAGAAAGCAAAGTTCAAACAAGCCCCTCTTTCACCCGAGTTTCGTGAGCTATGGAAGAGCGCAGAATACTCGCATGCGCTGGCCCCTGTGTTCGGCGGCTTTACCGCCAATTCCGAATTTGAGGTGCTATGCGGGTTTCCGGTGGTCAAAGACTCGGTCAAGTTCGAGCGCCAACTGCTTAACGACGTACCCTGTTTGCCGCATATCCTTGCCGACAAAGGCTATCGCACCATCGCCTCGCATCCGAATGTGCCGGTATTCTGGAACCGTGTTAATGCTTACAAACGCATCGGTTTCCAAACCTACTGGTCGCTGGAGGATTTTGTCCAGGATGACATGAATCAGGAATTCATGTCCGACAGCACTTTATATCGACAAGTGCTGGAAAAAATATCCGGGTCGATCGACGCGGGACAACCGACGCTGGATTATATCGTGACCTATTTCGGACACTGGAATTATCCGTTGAGCGAAAGCCGGCCTAATAAAATCGGCTCATCGTCCGAAATCGAGGAAGTACCGGCTTACGCCAACACGGTTTATTACAAGTCGCGGGAGTTGATGGGGTTTATCAATGAAATGCGCAAACGCGACCCGGAAGGCATTATCGTGGTGTTCGGCGACCACCTGCCGTTCTTGGGCGAAAATTTTGCAGGCTATGCCGAATCGGGCGTGCTGGCGTCCAATCGCAGCGATTTTACGCCGGCTATGTTCAAAGCCTACGTCAGCACGCCGATGTTGCTTATCGACGGCAAACGCGGGCCGCTTAAAATCGGCAACCTGCCGCTTTATCAAGTACCCAAGCTGCTGCTCGACCTGCTCAACTTCAATGAACCGAGCATCATGGACTACACCGCGCCTTTGCCGAACATGCGAGTACGTCCCTTGCCGGGCCTGCATTTTAATATACTGGCGGACGGCGCCGTTGACATGTGCAAAGAACCGCCTTATTCGGAAACCTGCCAGTCATCCTCCCGCTGGCTGGAGGATGTATCGACCGTCAGTAATGATTTATTCATGGGCCGTCAATTTACCCTCCCCAAATACACTCCCGAGAAACAGGCCGCCCCTATAGTGACGGCGGTTGTTATTCCGCAGGCGATTGTTGGAGGAAAATAGATTCGCAGTAATTATTGCCGTACTATAACCCCGTTCTACAGGAGAAAATTCATGTATAAGCGTTTCATGGTGACCGTATTCGGGCTATCGCTGCTGTGCGCAAAAAACAGCGCTGCCGATCAACTCAGTATTCCGTTGCAAATTGATTACAGCCTTATTAAAAAAGTTCTGGTCTCACAACTGTATACCGGTAAAAACAATGCCGCCGAGCTGTGGAATGACCGCCAGGGATGCAGCTATTTAAGGCTTTCCAATCCTGAGGTTGGCGGCAAGAACGGCCAAATCCGGCTGTTAAACGAGGTCCAGGCCCGATTCGGAACCGGCTTGGGCGGACAATGCCTGACCGTTCTGGAATGGGCCGGGATATTGGAAACGTTGCAACAGCCCACGCTGGATTCAGGCCATTCCGTACTGAGCTTTCCGGTCGCCAGTGCGACAGCCTATGACCATGAAGGCCGCCACCTGACGATCGGCAAGCTCCAGGACTTGATCAATCGCTTTGCCGAACCCCGGCTTGCCGCAGTAAAAATCGATTTAAACGAATCCCGCAGCCATATCGAACAAACGCTGACGCATTTTTTACCCAAGGATAATGCGGCGGAAGTTAAAGCAATACTCAAGTCGCTTAAATTCAACAACGTCGCTGCCGGCGATGACGGCATCGGCATTAAGCTCGAGTTTAATGCTCCCGCCAAAAAGACGGCTATCCAGCCGGCCCCCGCCTTTAGCGAGGCCGAACAAAAACAATGGCAATCCGCCTGGCGGGAATGGGAGTCGTTTTTGAGCTCAGCCATTGAACAGGCCGCCCATGATACAAAATCGCCGGAACTGCGCGAAACCCTGACGGAAATCCTGATGAATTCGCGTACAGCCTTTCAGGCAGGCTTAGAAGAGCACGATGCGGACGCCGCCGACCCGGTTAGGGTGTTTTTTACCGACACCTGGGGACGCCTGGCGCCGACCTTAAAAACCATCGCCAACGAATTGCCGGGTACTCAGGGCTTGCGCTATATCACCTTTATAGCGGCGACCGACGCGATTTACGAACTTGAAAGACTGGCTGCACCGTTTGGCCTGGATATTTCATCCGACGGACTGCGCAGGCTGGCGCGCATTCTGATAGCCGGCAAGCAACAGCAGACCCGCGCCCGGCAAGCGCCTTAATCCGCTCATTGCCGGAAGAAGCACATGTATTCGACAAATATCTCCCTGGCTCTGAGCGGTCTGTTACTGTGCCTATCGACCATCGCAATAGCCGGTAAAGCCAATGACAAGGCATCGTTAACGCCTATGACGGTTTACGATGACACTGTTTATCCTGAATTAATTGAGCCGCCGCGCATGCTGAATCAGTTAAACCGGGACGCATTACAGGCCACAGGGGTGTCCAACCTGAACGGCGTGTTACGAAGCCAGGGCGGCTTAACGCTCAACCAGGGTAGCGGACAGATGCCGACCGGCATCAGTTTACGCGGCGCCAGCGGCGGACAAGGACTGGTCACGTTGGATGGCGTTCCCTTGTTCGCTAATTTTGCCGGGTTTTACTCATTGAGCCACTATGCGCCGGATGCTTTAGACCGGGTAACGGTAACGCGGGGTTCTGGCGGCGAACGGCACGGCAGCCGCACCCTCGGAGGAGCCATTCATTTGAAAACCCGGCATATGCAGGCAAAGGACAATTTTTTGCATGTCGAAGGGGGCGGTTACGACACTGTGCGCAGCACTGCCGGTAGCGGCCTGACGACCCAGGCGGGCGATTTCTCGGCGGTGGCCGGGCGCAGCGATGTTTTCAACGGCGTCAGTCAGGCGCAAAACGGTACAGAGCGCGATAACTTCGGCATGACCCACGCCTCGGGCAATTGGTTTAAAGAATTCAGCCGGGGCGGTCTGGATGCCTCATTCTATTTTGTGAGCACCCATGAAGACATCGACGGTCCCGGCTTGATATTGCCCAGCCACACAACACGCTGGGTGGACGACAGGCGCGGCAGATTGTCGGATGAAACCTGGGTGGCGCAGCTGCACGGCCAATACGATTTGGCGTCGCATTGGAACAGTTCGCTGCAATTCGGTTTTACTCAAGACCGGCAAAAAATGGAAACCACCTCGATCCGGCCGTTTTCACTCACCAGCCAATTATTCATGCTGGATTGGAAAAACACCCATCGCTTGGCGCTGAGCGAGGACAATCAGGACCAGGCCTTGCTGGTCTGGGGGGTTAACAGCCAACAGCAGCAGGCGCAGGGCTTGCCGGCTTCGCAAACAGTGACCAGCCCCAATGTGCGCGGAGAATTGGTTCTCGGCGATTGGCAATGGAGCGCCGATGCGCGTTTCGATCAGGCCGACACTTATGGCGATCATCAGGTATTCTCGCTGGGCGCGAACCGGTCATTGCCGCAAAACATGAACATCTGGGCCAACGGCGGCACCGGCTATCGCCAACCCGGCGTCAGCGAATTAATGCACCCGGTATTCGGCAACGCAGCCTTGCAGGGGGAACATAACGCCGGCGGCGAAATCGGCTGGGGTTGGCGTCCGGCGCGCGGAAGCGAACTCAAAGTGAGCGGTTATTATCAAAATTACCGGCAAATGATTACCATGCAGCTGAATCCGAACACCGGTATAACCAAGGCGGGCAATATCCAGGAAGCGAATGTCTGGGGAGCGGAAATGCAGTCGCAACACCGCTGGACCGGCGACTGGGAAAGCGGTTTAAATTACAGCTATATGCATGCCAAAAATCCGCTTAACCAATTGTTCGTGCCGGCCCGGCCCGAACACCAAAGCGTCTTCTGGAATGAAGTGCAATTGTTGCAGCCGTTAAAGTTGCGCCTGGAACTCACCGTTCATAGCGGTTATTGGTTTGATATAGCCAATAGGCTCAGAGCCCGTAGCGCCCCTCGCATCAATGCCCAGCTAAAATACCAGATAACGCAAAAAACCGATGTGTATTTACGCGGCGAAAACATCACCGATGAACGTACCCCGGAAATTTATGACTTTAATTTTAATGGTGCGGCGGTTTATTTGGGCTTACGCACCGGCATTTAGGGAAGCGCCGATTGAATCCTTCGACAGGCCCAGAGCGAACGATAACGCATTGATTCCTTTGGCGAGTAGCCTTCGGCCGCGCTGAAGAGAGCCTTGTCCAGCCATGAGCTTCAACGCTTTCCTAGATCAAAGCCGCACCCAAAACCGATCCTATCGACAAAGACACAGGCATGAGAAATAATCCCGACCGATGAAGTTTGATATATTAACAATGCTGATGACTTACCTCATCGCCGATGCGGTTTTCGCCATTGCTTTTGCGATAACGATTCGCAGACACCCTAAGCTTGACGGGCCGCGTCACTGGTTTTTCGCCTGTCTGCTGCTCTTTACCGGGTTTCTCGGCCTTTGTCTGCGCGGAATTATTCCCGACATTCTATCCATCGTCATCGCAAACTCAGTGATCCTGGCCGGCGGCGTTTTCCTTTGGACCGGCATCCGCGGCTTTTTTGGACTTCGCTGCCACGGGTGGTTATTACCGGTCCTGTTCGTCTTGCCGGCCACGGCGTTGCTCGGCTTATTCATGGCCGTTTGGCCGTCCATACCGGCGCGGCAGATCACCATGTCGGTATTTACCATATTGATAAGCTTGTTCGTAGTGCGCGACATCCTGCGGCGGCGAAACTCCGCGCTGATCATGGAAACCAATCTGCTCATCTTCTTCGTCGGCGCCGAGGCGGTCATCCATTTTATCCGCATGATCACCCTGATGATGACGCAGACGCCTGTAAACAGCTTCCTGCAATCCCAGGATCAGCCGGACAGATTCTTTTTTATGCTGCTGTTTATTGTCGGACTCGCCCGGCTGCTTATCCTGGTTACCCTGGTCAGCGCCAGACTGCAAGACGAACTCAATCAACTGGCGACGCAGGACCATTTAACACAGCTGCCTAACCGGCGCTGGCTGCTGGAGCGTTTGAAACACGGCATAGAGGTAGAGCGGCGGGGCGGCAAGCAACTCGCCTTGTTAATGCTCGATCTGGATCGCTTTAAAGCCGTTAATGACAGTTTGGGCCACGCCGCAGGAGACGAGCTGCTGCAACAAGTCGCGGCGCGTATTCAGTCCCGGCTGCGCGAAGTGGACATGGTGGCGCGCCTGGGCGGCGACGAATTTATCGTGCTGCTGGAGGATATTGCACACCCGGAAGACGCCGCACGGGTGGCGGAGGACATAGTCGCCGATTTAAGCAGGCCGTTCCAATTAACTCGCGGCAATGAAGCCGACCATGAGCAGTACCACGAGGTACAGATCGGCGCCAGTATCGGCATCAGCCTGTATCCGCAACACGGCAGTAATCCCGAACTGCTGATAGAGCAAGCCGATACCGCGATGTACGAGGCCAAACAGGCCGGACGAGGGTGCTTCGCCTATTTCTCCGAAGAGCTTACCATTGCCGTTCGCAAACGCATCGCTTTGGAAGACCGCCTGCGCAAGGCCATTGAACAACGGGAATTGCGTGTTTTTTACCAGCCGCAGATCGATATCGCCAGCAACCGGATTATCGGAGCCGAGGCGCTGGTGCGCTGGCAAAGCCCGGTCGATGGACTTATCGCACCGGTTAATTTTATTCCCATTGCCGAGGAAACCGGACTGATTATCGCGATTGGCGAATGGGTGCTGCGCGAAACCTGTCGGCAAGGCAGGCTCTGGCTGGCAGCCGGCTTTTCGCCGCTAACCCTTGCCGTCAACGTATCGCCGCACCAATTCCGCCGTTGCGATATAAGCGCGCTGGTGGAGAAAATACTCGCGGAAACCGGTTTTCCCGCAGGGCAATTGGAATTGGAATTGACCGAAAGCGGATTAATGGATAATCAGGATAAAGCGGTGGAGGTGCTCAACAACCTGCGCAGCCAGGGCGTTCGTCTGGCCATCGACGACTTCGGCACCGGTTATTCTTCTCTGGCCTATCTCAAACGCTTTCCTGTCGACGTGCTGAAAATCGATAAAAGCTTTATCGACGATATTCCGCATCTTCAAGACGACATGGAAATTACCGCGACCATTATTGCAATGGGGCATACGCTGGGATTTCAAGTCCTGGCCGAAGGCGTCGAAACACATGTCCAGTTAGCGTTCTTGCGGGAGAAAGGTTGCGATGCCTACCAAGGTTATTTCACCAGCAAGCCGGTACCGGCGGATGAGTTTACTGAGTTATTGAGGGCGCAACAGAAGAATAGGTGATCCTGGGAAAAGCATTTCACCACGAAGTTCACGAAGAGAAAACTTCGTATCTTCATGGTGAATTAAAGGCTATTTAATCCCCGTTTTCAGAATCAATCAAAAATAGCCGCTTCAAGATTTTTGCTGGAAATCAGCCCCTTCAAAACCGACTTATCCTTAATGCCGCCAAACCGGGTGCCTGCCACGTTAGCGCCGGTAAAATCAGCATCCTCCAATTTGGTTTCGGATAAATCCGCGCCCGACAAGTCGGCATCGGTCAAATTAGCGCCGGAAAGATCGGCGCCGAACAGCACCGTGTTTTTCAAGATGCTCCCGGACAGATTGGCATGGCGCATCAATGCACGGTTCAGGTTGGCGTCGGACAGATCGGCGCCCGATAAATCGACATTATTCAGGCTGACCCGCATCAAGCCCATCGGCTGGTTCTTCATATCGACGCCCCAATTGGCATGAGACAGATTGGCATGGCTAAGATTGGATCGGTCCAGATTGGCGATAAAGCGGCTGCCGGTCAGGTTACTTTTGCTCAAGTTAGCCCCGCCCATGTGTACGCCGAAAATACTGGTATTGGACAAGTTTGCGCCGGAAAGATTAACTTTGGTCATCACCGTTAAATCCAGATTCAAGCCGGACAAATCGCTGTTGCTTAAATTGGCGTTACGCAAATCCGAGCCCCACAGGTCGGCATTCCTGAAATCCAGGCCGGACAGATCCACGCCCCGAAGATCTTTCCGGCGCAGCTTTGCCGGATGGCTTTTATCCGCCTTGGCCAAATGCTGTTGTACCGCCGACCGACTAAGGTCAGCCGCAGATGCCGGCAGGCAAAACAATGCGGCTAACAGGCCCAAACAGTAAAAATGGATTTTCATGTACAGATACCCTCTTGGTGAATTCATGGAATTAGGAAATATTCCGCAGAACTTTATCGACAGTTCTGCGCTATTGCAACTAAGGAATGGAAATTGCTGATTATAAAATCGCTCGGCATGATGCCTGAAGTCATTTTATCGCGATCACAGCGTAACTGCATGCATCTTAAAAACGCAGTTGAAAACGGTCAAAACCGTTCGTGCTGAGCCCTTCGGCTGCGCTCAGGAGAGCCTTGTCGAAGCATGGGCGGCTTTCAGGCTCGTGCCGTCTAATTTCAAATCCCGTAAACCTTGCGTTTGCGCCAGAACGTAGCCCGGCTCATACCCAGCGAACCGGCGGCGCTGCTAACCTTGCCATTGCTTTGTTCCAACGCCTGACGGATCGCAGCAGATTCTTCCGCCTCCGACAGCGGCGAATTCTGCGTAACTTGGGCCGCCGCGGTACGCGGCTCCCTAAACTCGGGGGGCAACTCAGAACAGCGCAAAGTCGTTCCTCTGCCTACCGCAAACGCATATTCCACGACATTATGCAGCTCCCGGACATTCCCAGGCCATGTGTAATCCAGCAAAGTCTTCATCGCTTGCGGATCGATTTTTTCGATAGTCCTGAAATTGGCCGCATTATGCTGCCGGATAAAATGCCAGATCAGCAAGCTTATGTCTTCCCGGCGTTCACGTAACGGCGGAATAAATATCGGCACAACCCTGAGCCGGTACATCAGGTCTTCTCGGAAACGCCCCATTTTGACTTCCTCCCGTAATGAGCGATGGGTCGCGGCGACGATGCGCACGTCGACATCGATCGAACGGTCGCCGCCGACCGGGATAAAGTTTCTTTCCTGTATGACCCGAAGCAGCTTGGCCTGCAATTCCAGCGGCAGTTCGGCCACTTCATCCAGAAACAGGGTTCCGCCGTGCGCGCGCTGAAACAGGCCGCTATGCTCCTTGACCGCGCCGGTAAACGCGCCGCGCACATGGCCGAACAACTCGCTGTCCAGCAGGCTGCTGGACAAGGCCGCGCAATTGATCGCCAGGAAAGGCGCGTTGCGGCGGGCGCTCAGGCCGTGAATGGCCTTGGCGACCAGTTCCTTGCCGGAACCGCTCTCGCCCCTGACCAATACCGTGGCTTCGGTTTCTGCCGCATTTTGAATAATCTGGAAAACCGCCTGCATGGCCGGTGAGCGGCTTAACAACCCTTGAAAACCCTGCTTTCCGGGTTCCGGCACGGGAACCTCGGCTGAAACCATCGGCAAAAGCGCGTTTTCCGACTGTTCCGAAACGGGAAGCAACAAGCCCAAGCCACCGGAAAAAGCCCCCGCTTGGTCATACAAGATCTGGGATATTTTTCTCAGCTCAATGCTATGCCCATCCATGTTAAATAATTGTATGCGTTGTTTTTTATGGTCTCCAGCCTCGGTAATGGCGTATTCTTGCAAACAGGGACTGCCTGTGACGTCCGCAGCTTTTAATCCCGACAACTGCTCCGCACCTTGGCTCCAGTGAACAATCCGTTGATCCCGATCGACAATATAGAGACCCGCACCATCGCAAAGGCCCAGCAGATTTAAAAACAACGGTTGCAGCGGCTGGTGCGCCAGCCAGTCTGGCAATGATTCGGAAAATTGTTTCATAGATGTTTCAATGAATCGAATAAATGTTTCACTGAAACAATATATGAAACAGATAAAAGGCGCAAGGTTAAAGGCGAAAGGCGCACTGTAGCTATGCGCCCTTTGCCTTTAGCCCTTTGCCCTTTGTCTTAATCTTTTGGCACGGGCCTTGCTGTAACCCAGGCATACCCCCTAACCCCGGAGAACCACCATGCTATTCAAACAACTATTCGACCAGGAAACCTGGACCTACACTTACTTAATTGCCGATCAAGTCAGTAAAGACGCCGTCCTGATTGATCCGGTCAACACCCATATCGATGAATACATTGACCTGCTGAACGCACACGGCCTGAATCTGAAATACACTCTGGAAACGCATGTTCATGCCGACCACATCACCGCCAGCGGCCTGCTGCGTCAACGCCTCGGCGCTCAAACCGGCGTCAGCGGGCTGTGCGGCGCGGAATCGGCCGACATTCAAATCCAGGACGGCGATATTTTCAAATTCGCAGGCGACGAACAGATCAAGGTCATCGCCACGCCGGGCCATACGCGCGGCAGCATCTCCTTCCTATGGCGCGACCGCGTGTTTACCGGCGATTCGTTGTTGATCGGCGGTTGCGGACGCACCGATTTCCAGGGCGGCGACGCCGGTGCGCTTTATGATTGCATCACCCAACGCCTGTTCACCCTGCCGGATGAAACGCTGGTTTATCCGGGCCACGATTACCAACAACGCTGGGTCAGCAGCATCAAGCAGGAGCGCACGACTAACCCCCGTCTGGCAGGCAAGACTCGCGAGCAGTTTATCGAGATCATGAACAACCTGAACTTGCCCAAACCCCGGCTGATCGA
This sequence comes from Methylobacter sp. Wu8, assembly GCF_036440755.1. Taxonomy (NCBI): domain Bacteria; kingdom Pseudomonadati; phylum Pseudomonadota; class Gammaproteobacteria; order Methylococcales; family Methylococcaceae; genus Methylobacter; species Methylobacter sp. Wu8. The sequence goes on from NZ_JAZGVT010000028.1 coordinate 22,132, forward strand.
TGAAGCGGTGCCCGCCAACCGTTATTGCGGCCTGGATGAGAACGAGCGCCAGGATGCGGTGACGCTCAGGGACGAAACGCTGCCTGTCCGCGCCACGACAAAAACCGAAGATATGGTCGATGCGGCCAAGCAACGTATTGTCGAAATCGATGTCGCCAAATCGAAACAGCTGCTTGCGGAAGGTAATATTGTGCTGATCGATACCCGCGAAGAAAGCGAATACGCGGCAGGACACATTGACGGAGCCATACTGTTGCCGCGCGGCATGCTGGAATTCAAAATAGGCAGCCTACCCGAACTGGCCGACAAGTCGAAAGCGGTGCTGATTTACTGCCGCCTGGGCAACCGCTCGGCACTGGCGGCGCAGACCCTACAGCAACTGGGTTACACTAATGTACTGTCTATGGCCGGCGGATTTGAAGCCTGGAAAAAGAACCCGTATTTTGTCAGTCAGGGCAGCAAATAAACTCAGTCGATAAACGCTAACAAAAAAGGAAAAATAATGAATTTAGATAGCGCAATTCAAAAACATATGGACTGGAAAGTAAAATTCCGTACCGCTATATCCAAGCAAGAACGAATGGATTCCGTAACCATTAGCAAGGACAATTGTTGCGACCTCGGCAAATGGCTGCATGAGGAAGGTAAGACTCAATGCAGCACTTTACCGAGTTATGCAACAGTTTTAAACAAACACGCCGCGTTTCACGTTGAAGCTGGGAAAGTGGCATCAGCCATTAATGCAAAAAAATACACCGAAGCAGAGACAATGCTGGATGGCGGTTCGGCTTTTACCACTGTATCCGGTGAAGTCGGGATTGCACTGATGCGCCTTAAAAAAGAAGCCGCTTAAATAAAGAGAAAAAAGGGTATGGCGACAATGCAGTGCTTTACAACTTTTTGCCATGCACCGGAATTTTCCAATAACTACATGCCTGAGAGGAATTTATGACAACCCAACACCATACCTTACTGATCATCGGCGGAGGCGCCGCCGGCGTTTCCGTCGCCAACAACATGCGTCGCCAAAACGCCGACATCGATATTGCGATCGTTGAACCGTCCGAAGTCCACTATTACCAGCCGGGCTTCACGATTATCGGCGGCGGCGCGTATACCATGAAACAAACCACGCGCAATGAGGCCGACTTGATCCATCCGAGCGTCACCTGGATCAAGGATTACGCCGAGACCTTTCAGCCGGACGGCAACAGCGTCACCCTGCGTTCCGGCGATACGATCAGCTACGACTACCTGGTCGTCTGCCCCGGCCTGCAACTGGATTGGGACAAAATCGAAGGCCTGAAAGAAACACTGAACAAAAACAATGTTTGCAGCAATTATTCCGCCGAGACTGTGGAATACACCTGGGAATGTATCCAGACTATCCAGGAAGGCACGGCGCTGTTCACCCAGCCGCCGATGCCGATCAAATGCGCGGGCGCGCCGCAAAAAATCATGTACCTGGCCGCAGACCGTTTCCGTAAAAGAGGCACGCTGGACAAATTCAATATTGAATTTTTAAATGCCGGACCGGGCATTTTCGGCGTGCCGTTTTTCGCCAAAGCCTTAAGCAAAGTCGTTGCGGGCTACGGCATAAAAACCAACTTCAACCACAACCTGGTTGCGATTGACGGCCCGGCCAAAACCGCCACCTTCGAAGTCACAGACGGCGAAGGCAACAAGCAGCGCATCGCCAAAGCGTTCGACATGATTCATGTCACGCCGCCGCAAAGCGCGCCGGATTTCATCAAAAAAAGCCCGCTGGCCAATGCCGCCGGTTGGATAGATGTCAATCCCAAAACCCTGCAACACAACAAATACGGCAATATTTTCGGCCTGGGCGATGCAGCTGCAACCAGCAACGCCAAAACCGCCGCAGCGGTGCGCAAGCAGGTTCCGGTCGTCGTTGACAATATTCTGAGCCTGCGCAACAGCAACGATGTCCGGGAAGGCTATGACGGTTACGGCTCCTGCCCGCTGACCACCTCGCTGAATACGGTCATGCTGGCCGAGTTTTCCTACGACGGCAAAGTAACGCCGTCTTTCCCGTTGCTGGACCCCAGGGAAAACCGCTGGATCTGGTGGTGGGGCAAAACCACCGGCTTTCCGTGGCTGTACTGGCATTTGATGATCAAAGGCTACCGCATCGACATTCCTCATCTGGAATGCTATGCCAAAAAGTTTTTGAAAGAAGATTAAATTTTAATCGGCGAAAGGCGAAAGACAAAAGGCGAATACAACCGCTTTGGACCCTACGCTTCTCCTTTCGCCCTTTGCCTTTAGCCCTTTGCCATTTACTTCCTCCATGCCGTATTCAAAATCCGATAACTCACGATTAACCCGGTTATTTCCGATTATAGGCTGGCTAAAAACCTACACCCGCCAGGAATTTAACAGCGACTTGTTCGCCGGCATCATCACCGCCATTTTGCTGGTGCCGCAAGGCATTGCTTACGCGATCCTGGCCGGACTGCCGCCTCAGCTCGGGCTCTATGCCAGCATCCTGCCGCCGGTGCTTTACGCCCTGCTCGGCACCAGCCGTACCCTGTCGGTCGGCCCCGCCTCAATTGCCGCGATCATGATTGCCGGGGCGTTAACCGCGCCGGAAGTCGCCGCGCTGGGCAATCCGGTGCAAAGTGCGCTTATCCTGTCGGCGGAAAGCGGAATCATCCTGTTACTGATGGCGGTCTTGCGCATGGGCGGACTGGTAAACTTCATCAGCCATCCGGTGCTGACCGGCTTTACCAGCGGCGCGTCTTTATTGATTATCGGCAATCAATTACCGCATCTGTTCGGCTTAAAAACGCCGTCATGCGGCGTTGATGCGGCCTGCTACGGCCATTATTTTTCAGGCTTCATACCGGGCGCCCTATTAATCGGCCTCACCGCACTGAGCTTGCTGATATTTTTCGGCAAACCGCTGGTCGCCATGCTTAAAAATATCGGCATGCAAGCATCCCTGATCACTGCAATAAGCAAATGCGGGCCGTTATTGACTATCATCGTGACAACCCTGGCAGTCGATTATTTTGACCTAACCGGCCATGTGACCGTTGTCGGCCAAGTCCCATCAGGTTTTCCGGCATTGAACCTTGATTTCTCCCCCATTGAAAAATGGTACATTTTGCTGCCCTATTCCGGCTTTATCACCTTGATTGCCTACGTGGAAAGCGTAGCCATTGCCAAGGTCACCGCCAATTTCAGGGGCGAAAAAATCATCCCTAATCAGGAATTGATTGCGTTGGGCATAGCGAACCTGACCGCCGCCATTTCAGGAGGAATGCCGGTTGCCGGAGGCTTTAGCCGCACGATGGTCAATTTTTCCGCCGGTGCGCGCACCCAGATGGCCATGCTGATAGCCGCCGGTATTCTCGCCTTGGCCGTCATCTTCTTTAGCCCATGGTTTGAAAACATCCCCAAAGCGGCGCTGGCTGCGATCATTCTGGTCGCCATCATCCCTTTGGTAAAACTGTCCGACATTGTCCACACTTGGCGCTATGACCGCGGCGACGGCATCGCCGAAGCCGCCACCTTGCTAGGCGTATTGCTCTACGGCATTGAAGAAGGCATCACCTTGGGCATTATGCTGACCCTGGTCAGCCACTTGCGCAAAGCCAGCCACCCGCATATCGCCGTAGTCGGACGCATACCCGGCACCGGGCATTACCGCAATATCAAACGCCATAGCGTGGAAACCTGGCCGCAGCTGCTGTTGCTGCGCATCGATGAAAACATCACCTTTGCCAATATCAATTATATTGAGGAGTTCATCAAATCGGAGTTAAGACGGCAGCCGGGCATCCGGCATATCATCCTTATTTTTACCTCAGTCAGCGACATAGACAGCACAGCGCTGGAAGTGCTGGAAAACCTGAACCATAGCTTACAGGCATCGGGAATAACCCTGCATATCTCGGAAGCGAAAGGTCCGGTGCTCGATAAGCTTGAAAAAACCGACTTTCTCAGGCAACTGAAACCCGGCAAGGTGTTTTTCCATACCGAAGATGCGGTCAGGGAGCTGAGCTAAAGGCTAAAGGCTAAAGGCTAAAGGCTAAAGGCTAAAGGCTAAAGGCTAAAGGCTAAAGGCTAAAGGCTAAAGGCTAAAGGCTAAAGGCT
>NZ_JAZGVT010000071.1:0-147404 GCF_036440755.1 Methylobacter sp. Wu8
TTTTATTTTTCATTTTTTAACCATGAAGGACATGAAGCGGCATGAAAGGTTTAAGTCTTCATGTCCTTCATGCTCTTCATGGTAATTGCCTAAATTAATTTAGGCACGATCCTAAGCCATGTTAAAAATCCGTGCAAATCCGCCTAATCAGTGTCATCCGTGTCCCATTATAAAACCTGTAACGCCTGTAAAATGGCGGCTATATCCAGATTTTCCGCGACCATGTCGGCAAAGCCCTGTATTTCGGCTTCGCGGTAATGCGCATAGGCATAGCCCTGGTACTGCGGGTTAATGACTTTAAAGTAACCGGTGCGGAACGCATCGTCGTCAAATACGCCATGCACATGGGTGCCGGAGGACAAGCCGCCCTGATAATACAGCGGATACTTGTCCATGCGCCCGCAATGGATTTCATAGCCGCTGATCCCGGCGTATGAAAACAGCGGGTACTGCCCACGGGTGAGTATTTTGGGGCTTTGGTACAGCACAGTATCGTCGATAAAACTCAGGCCGGTTTCGACAGTTGCGGTTTCATGCTCAATCGCATCAGGGTCGTGCAAACTTTGACAGAGCATTTGATAGCCGCCGCAGATGCCGAACACCGGCTTATTGAAGCGCAAAATCTCCTCGAACAGGCTCTGACTTTTCAGCCACTGCAAATCGCGGATCACGGTCTTGCTGCCCGGCAACAGCACCATATCGAAGCTTTCCAGCGGGCGGTGGGCGTGGATCAGCTCGACATAAAGCTCGGGGTCGCCCATCAGCACATCGAGATCGTTGTAATTGCTGAGTCCCGGATAGGCGATCACCGCAACGCGGATTTTGGCGTCGTCCAGGCGCTGACGGTAATTACGCAGCGACTGGGAGTCTTCCATGTCGATGTTCAGCGGCTTAAACGGCAGCACGCCTAAAACCGGAACGCCGAAGCGCTCGGCGATGATCTTTTCGCCCTCGTCGAAAAAACGCCGGTCGCCGCGAAACTTGTTGATCACCACCCCGATCAGGTTGCTGCGCATGACCGGGTCCATCAGCTCCAAGGTGCCGTAAATCGACGCAAATACGCCGCCGCGCTCGATGTCCGCGACCAGGATGTTTTTGCTGTTGAAACTGTTGGCGACAAAGGTATTGGACAAATCCTTGTTCAGCAAATTCAGCTCGACCGGTGAGCCCGCGCCTTCCGCAACGATCAGGTCATAGTCCTGCTGAAGCTCGGAAAATGCCTGTTTGACCTGAGCTTTCAATCTGTCGATTTCGGCATAATAGGCCGCAATCGACTGGTTTTGATAAACCAGCCCGTTCACGATCACCTGCACCGATCCGTTGCCGTGCGATTTAAGCAGCACCGGGTTGAACAGATAACTCGGCTCGACGCGCGCGGCTTCCGCTTGCAGGCACTGCGCCCTGGAAATCTCCCGTCCTTCCTTGGTGACCGCTGAATTATTGGAGACGTTTTGCGCCTTGAACGGTGCGACTTTCAAACCTTGATCGGCAAAAATCCGGCACAAGGCCATGACCAGCGTGGTTTTGCCTGCATCTGAACTGGTGCCGAAGACGGCTAATGGTTTCATCGTTGTTGACTTAAAATGTTTTTATGCACCACGAAGGGCATGAAGAACACGAAGTTTATTTCTTCGTGTTCTTCATGCCCTTCGTGGTGAGTTTTTTATTTATTAATGTTTTTAAAACTATGGGCAAGCCGGGCTATGGCGAGTTCATCCTTGACAGCAAAACGCACATGGCTTTCATCCAAGCCCTCAAAATTGTCGCAGACGCGGATTAAAATCCGCGACGGCTCCAGTTGCTGCTGCAACCGATAACCGCTGCCGCCGTCTGCCAGGCGCGCCAGCAGGAAATTGGCCCGGCCCGGATAAATCTTATCGAACAAAGCGGAGTTTTGCAGGGCGTGATGCAGCAAGTCTCGCAAATGCGCGGTCTGCCGACGGGTCCGTTCGATGAACGCGGTATTTGCCAGCGCCTGCTGCATATAGGCCATGTCCAGGCTGGATAACTTCCATGCCGGTTCAAAGCGCCGCAGTTCCTTTATCGCCGCCGTCGCCGCCAGAATAAAGCCGATGCGGATGCCGGCGCAACCGTAGAATTTGCTCAGCGATTTGATTACATAAAGTTTATCGTAATGCGCAATGTGTTCTGCAACCGAATCGGCTTGGCTAAAGTCCAGGAACGACTCATCGATGATGATCGTGCAGTCTGCCGCCCACCATTTTTCCAACAAGTCCCGCAACTCATAAAGCCGGCCGTCCGGCGTGGACGGGTTGACAAAAATCACCGTGCTGCGCTCGGGAATGTCCACCATCAAGCTACTGAACCGGTCGATATTATGCACCTTGCACCCCAGCTCCCCGGCAATATGCGCATATTCGCCGTATAAAGGCGTATATAACACCAGATCTTTCGGCTGCAGGCCGCGCAACAAGGCGAAGATAGCCGCACTCGCACCGTTAAACAGTTCAATATCGGCACCCGCAGGAACCGGGTAGCGCTGATTGATCGCCTGTTTTAGCTGGCTGTAATCGGGGTCGGCATACGGCGTAAGCTGAACGCCTTGCAAGCAACTTAAATCGACCGCCTGCTCCGGGTTGATGTTGGCCGAAAAATCCAGCACCTGTTCCGGCAGGCAGCCGAGTCGCCGGGCGAATCGGTAAATATTGCCGCCGTGGTTCATCGATAACTTAAGTATCTGCCAAAGCAAGCTTTGGACTCCAGGCATCGGAGTACAAAGCTTGCTTTGTAATAGCTACGAGCGTGGTCCATTACAAATTGATGTATTCGATGTAAAGATAATCGTCGGCACGGCGCATTTTATGCACGGAACCCGAATCAATACGCAGTTGAAAAGAATTGGCTAAGGGCAGATTCAAGGCGCGCGCCAACAAAGCGCGGATAACGCCCGCATGGGTGATCACCAAAACCTGCTTTGCTTCGGTGGCTAACAAATCCTGCCAAAAGCTGTCCGCGCGCTGATACAAATCTTCGAAGTTTTCACCGTTTGGCGGCGCTGCGCTGACAAAATTATCCATCCAATGCTGCAAAGCATCGGCTTCGATCTCGTCAAAACGCTTGCCTTCCCACTCGCCGAAATCAAGTTCCTGCAAGCGCGCATCGGTGGTCACCGTGTCGGAAAAGGTCTCGGCCAATTGCAGGCAACGCGTTAACGGGCTGCTGAAAACCTTGCAGTCATCGTCGAACTCCGGCAGTTTGTCATGCAGATTCGCCAGTTCATCCTCAAAGCCGGCCGCCAGGGCCACATCGCTTTGACCGTAACACAGCCCCGGATCGGCAGCCGTCTGGGTGTGGCGAATTAAATAAATATCCATAAGGCACTCACGCTTAAGTAAAAAACAGTTTCGGCGACTTGCTGGCTCGCGCCCAGGCAATCGCCGGTATAGCCGCCGATACGGCGGTAAAAATAATGTCCAAGCAACACGCTGACAAGCAATACCGGAATGATTGCCAGCGCGCATAAAACCGGCAACAACGCCAATGGCAATAACGCGGTCACGGCGGCAAAAGCCAACTCCCGGAAATTGGGTCGATAAACCGCGCCCGAGGCTTTGCTCTGATGTTCGCGCGCGTATTGGTAACGCCGCATCAGCAACAGCGGCGGCAACCGGCTGATGCTGTGCCCGGCCAGCAACACAGAAGGTACAGCGGCGGGCATTTCGATTAACACACTGATCTTCAGCAACAGCATCAACAGCAGCCCGAGAACGCCATAAACCCCGATATGGGAATCTTTCATGATCTCCAGAATGCGCTGTTTATCCATGCCGCCGCCGAAGCCGTCGCAGACATCGGCAAAGCCGTCTTCATGCAACGCGCCGGTCAGCAAAGTGCCGGCGATTAGCGCCAGGATTACCGCCGTGGCTTGCGGCCAAACTGAATCCGCCAGGTAAAATACCAACGCGCAGATGCCGCCAACCAGCCAGCCGACCAAAGGCAAGTAGACCGCTGCCTGAGGCAGCTGCTTGTAATCCAGAATTTGAGGATGCGGCAGGCGGTCGCATCGGTTCCCTACCGCTTGCGACACTTCCGCCATCCCTGGCAGTCGGGTGTAGAAGCTGAGGGCTAATAGGAACAGTTTTAGATGGCGCATGGTTGTTATGCTCTATCTATCCAATAATCAGGTTTTCGATGTAAATGCGCCACAGCGATAACAATAATTTTATCGGCATCTATGCCATATAAAATTCCATAAGGGAATCGTTTAACCAAGCAACGCCTTACATTTTTTTCAATCAAAATATAAGATTCTGGATAGGTAGCAATTCTCCTAATTGCCGCATCAAATTCATTTAAAAACTGTACGCCTAAATCTTTCTGTTGAGCTTCATACCATTCAAACGCTTGATCCAGTTCAGTCTGTGCGGACTCAAGGAATTCTATTTTCATTTGTATTTTTGCATAACCGCTTCGTAGCTTACTGTTTTCTGCTCACCCGCTTTATAGGCCTTCCATCTTTTTTGTGCTTCTTCACGCCAGATAGCATCGATTTCCGGATTGGGTGTATCCAAATCGGCAAGTAATAATTCTGCTAAACGTAATTTTTCTAATGGGGGTAAATGGCTAACCTGTTGGTAAAGCTCTTGGCTGCTAAGCATGGTTGTATCTCCGAGAGTTTAAAAAGATGAATACGGCTTTAACCGATTTTAATGATCAACCCCAGCCTCGGCAAACGTAGCCATCTCGTTCAAAAATACGACAGCCGATTTCACCAGCGGGTAGGCCAATGCAATGCCGGAACCTTCGCCCAAGCGCAGTTCAAGATCCAACAAGGCTTTTGCCTTGAACTGATGCAATAAAGTCTGATGGCCCTGCTCATTGGAAACGTGACTGAACACGCAATAATCCAGCACGTGAGGATGCAGCCTGCTGGCGACTAACAGCGCTGTGCCCGCAATAAAGCCATCAACCAAAATAAGCATGCCCAGTTCGGCGGCTTTGAGATAAGCGCCCACCATCATCGCAACTTCAAAACCGCCGAACGTCGCCAGCACGTCTAAAGGCTCCGTTGCGCCTCTATGCTGGTTTAACGCCCGCTGCAATATCGTTACTTTATGTTGTAATTGCCTGTCGTTTAAACCGGTGCCGCGGCCTACGCAGCGCACTAGCGACAGGCCGGTTAAACGGTGCATCAGCAGTGCCGCGGATGAGGTGTTGCCGATGCCCATTTCGCCAAAGCCGATGCAGTTACAGCCGCCTTGATGTTGCCGCAGAACCTGATCCGCGCCCGCCTGCAGGGCTTTGCCGCATTCTTCGGCGGTCATTGCAGGATCGGTTAAAAAGTTTTGGGTGCCTTTGCCGATTTTTACATCGATCAGTTTGGGGTGGCTGTTCAAATCGGCATTGACGCCCGCATCGACAATCAATAGTTCTATATCGTGTTGTCGCGCCAAAACGCTGATCGCAGCCCCACCGGCCAAAAAATTGGCGATCATTTGCGCGGTAACGGCTTGCGGGTAAGCGCTGACTCCGGCTTCAACAATGCCGTGGTCTCCGGCAAAAATGAGGATGCACGGTTTATTTAAACTCGGTTTCAGGCTGTTTTGACAGCGTCCGATCTGTAACGCCAAAGATTCGAGTTGCCCCAGGGAACCCAGCGGCTTGGTTTTCTGGTCGATTTTGCTTTGCAAGGCAGCGCTAAGCGTTGATTTGAGCGGGGGTATCACAAAATTTAACGGCACGGTGTATTCCAAACGTTTTCAAATAATAAATCTTTAAGGTCTTTACGATCCGCCCATTGCTCTTGTTCCAGCATCGGTCTGTCGTAGAATTTCTCGACATGGCCCAAACATAAAACCGCGAACGGCTGGCTGTCTTCGGGCATGTGTAATAAGGTTTTCAAGGCTTCCGGTTCGAACATCGACACCCAGCCCAAGCCTATACCCTCGGCCCTGGCTGCGAGCCACATGTTTTGTATCGCGCAGGACAATGACGCCAGATCCATTTCCGGCAGGGTGCGGCGGCCGAATATATAATGCTCCCGCTGATCACACAAGGCCGCAACCAGCACTTCCGGGCATTCCAGTATACCCTCCACTTTCAGCTTCATAAACTCGTCTTCGCGTTCCTCCAAAGCCTTGGCGGTCAGGATGCGTTCCTGCTCAACCAATGCGTGTATGGCTTTCCGAAGCTCAGGACAACTGATGCGCATAAACCGCCAAGGCTGCATAAAACCGACGCTGGGCGCGTGATGCGCGGCATCAAGCAGGCGGAGTAACAACTCGGGATCGATTGGGTCGGGCAAAAAATGGCGCATATCGCGGCGCTCATAAATGGCGCGATAGACGGCGGCGCATTCCGCGTCAGAGTATCGGTTTTGGGTCATGTTATAGATAAAAGGCGAAAGGCTAAGGGCTAAAGCGTTTTTCGCCCTTAGCCTTTCGCCTGGTTGCATCAAACATTATACGGATGGACCGCCTCAAAACCATGCACTTTGGCTTTGGTGGTAAAAACCGGCGGAGTCCAGCCGTCCTGTTTTTGTCCGGCCAGAAATTCCGCCAACCACAAAGCCTGACTGCGTATCGGCAAAATGAAGGCGTAGAGTTTTCCGTTCGGCAACTCGGCCACATCGCCCAGCGCGTAAATGGATTCGTCGCTGGTCTGCAAATAGGGGGTGACCTTGATGCCGCGGCCTGTCTCGAGGCCTGCAAGCTCAGCCAATTCGGTGCGCGGTTTGAATCCGCAGGCGACGATCAACCCGTCGAACTCTGCCGTCACCTCGGTTCTTACGCAAACTTTATCCTCCTCTCTGATAAATTCCTGCACAGCCTGATTCAACAACACCTTCACGCCGGAATCCTGCAACACCTTAAGCAATAAAGCCGAATCCTCGACTGCCAGCTGCCGCTCCATTAGCCGATCCACCGCATGAAACAGGGTGACCTTATCGCCCGCCGCCGCCAAATCGGACGCCACTTCGCAGCCGATCAAACCGCCGCCGACAATCGCCCAGTCAGGCCGTTGGTTTTGGCTTAAAAACTCCTGCCGGAATTTACGCAAGGCCTTCAAATCGACCAAGCTGTTCAGGCTGAAAAACAGCTTTTCATACGGCCTGAATGGCGGCGGAATAAACGCGGACGAACCCGGCGCAAGAATCAGTTTATCGTATTGCAGCTCTTTTTCCTGGCAGGAACCGTTAATCGCAATGGATTTATCAACGCGATCAATGGCCGTTACTTCTACGCCGCACAGCACATTGATGTTATTTTCGCGCAGCTTATCAAAGGGTTTCAGGATGATGGATTGCTCAATATCGGCCTTGCTAAAGCCGCGGGACAGCAGCGGCCTGGAATAATAGCCGTCATGCTCCCTGGTTACCAGCGTAATGTCATCGTCGGCCGATAATGCGCGGTACTTCTCGGCAAAACTGACACCGGCCACGCCCGAGCCGATTATAACAATATGCATACTGTGCTCCGGTAAGGGTCGATTAGCCTAGCAAATCATATTCGCTTTTATCCACACCGCATTCTGGGCAGCGCCAATCGTCGGGAATATCTTTCCATAAAGTGCCCGGCGCAATGCCTGAATCAGGATCGCCTTCCGCTTCATCGTAAATATGGCCGCAAACGCCGCACTGGTATTTTTTGTAATCAGACATAATTATTCCTCGGTAATGTTTAAGGTGCGCCTGACTTTAACAGGTCTAGGCTAATTTTCAATCCGATTTTAATCGGTAAAGCGCTGAAATATCCTCATCGCCGTACCCTTCCGCCATTAACCGCTGATAATCGGCAATCGTCATCTCGATCAGCGTAGTCGATGCGCCGGATTGCTTTGCCATGCTTTGACAGATTTTCAGATCTTTATGATGTAGCGCCAGTTTAAAACCCGGAGCAAAAACGCCTCGGGTCATCGTAGGACCGCGATGCTGAAGAAACCAGTTGCCTGCCGCGCCGCCGGAAATCACCTCGATTACCTTATCCATCGGCAGATTTTGGGCCTGTGCGAAAGCCAGTGCTTCCGTCACCGCCTGATTGATACCTGCCGCCATGATTTGGTTGACCGCCTTGGTGGCTTGGCCTGAACCTGCCGGTCCCATGTGCATAATGCGCCCGGTCATGGCTTCCAGCACCGGACGGGCTTGTTCCAGTACGGCCGAATTTCCGCCGACCATCATCGCCAATGTGCCGTTTTTAGCGCCCTCAACGCCGCCGGATACCGGCGCATCGAGAAAAGCCGCCTGTTTTTCGGCCAGCATAGCGGCAGCTTTGTTCGCGGTATCGCTGCTGACCGTGGACATGTCGACAACGACAGTGCCGGGCTTGATGGTAAGCGCTATCGCCTCAACCATGTCCAACACATCCTGATCGGCGGATACGCAAATCAGCACTATATCGACGTTGGCCGCAAGCTCTTCCGGCTGATCGAAGACCTTAACATTCAATTCTTCGGCCAGATTTTGCGCCTTTGCCGCCGTGCGATTGTAAACGCCGGTTAAGTATCCGGCCTTGGCGATATTGCTCGCCATGCCGATGCCCATTGCACCTAGGCCGATCATGCCTGCTTTCATGTTATGTTTCCGAGATTGTTTAATATTATGAGTTTATCCGCGCGGATGCGGTACGCTGATCCGGTCCGTGTTATTTGGGACATCCTTCCATTTTATAAATTGCGTAACCGTTCTTGTCGATGTCGGCTCTGATGGCTGCCGGGGCTTCGAGGCTGTGATAAAAGTAACAGTTCTCCGGGGTCACGACGGCATCTTCCAGATTGATGCTGTCCAGCCATTGCTTGGCGAAGCCAAGCGCTTGTTGCTGATCGTCTTCATCCAACACCACATTGAAATGCAATGTTCTGCCTTGTGCGGTTTTTGCGTAAGTGTCGAATACATGCGAGATGGTCATCGGCTTTCTCCCTTGTTGATAAACCGGATAGGGTATGCTCACGACACTTTTTACAAAGTGTGTGTTGAGATAGATACTACAGACTTTTTGCTTTCGGTAACGGGTCAAAGAAACTGGCCGGCATTTGGAAAATTTCTTTAGCCAAACCAATAGGGCGCTGTTTTGGTAATAAGTCGGCCTCGTGTTTCAACCCTAAACGGAAATAATGTATCAGATCATATACTTCGGCTAATTTATCGCCGGGGATTTGTTTGATTTCATCGATAATTTGTTCTTGTAGCATGATAGCCTCGCTTTTTTGCGCCTCGCGTACCATTTTTCAAGTATCACAAAAGCTTAACCAGCGTAGCAATAACAGCCGCTTGAGCTATTAATGACCCTGCCATCCATTTAATAAGATCGACTTTAAGATCGGAAGTTACCTTGTCTATTTTTGCTTCCAGGCGCAATTCCATTTCCCGCAGATCACGGGTGCTGGCCAAGTCAGTTTCTCCTTGCGCGGTTTTAAAAGCATCGGAAACAGCTTCCGCTTGCTTCGCCTCAAAACCGGCAGCAATGAGCTTGCTGATGAATTGGTGAGTGTCGAATGTAATTACAGTCATAAAAGTTTCCTGAAATGATGATGTTTAGGATACGGTCATTAATAACTTCCCGATATGGATCGGATAAAATTTTTCCGTTCGCCCTGAGCTTGTCGAAGGGTGGACGGAAAAATTTTGGCCTACCCCGCGTCAAGCCGATCATGCTTCGACAAGCTCAGCACGAACGGCTTGACGATAGAAGACAGTGATTTCGGGAAGTTATTTTTAACCAAATCCTTAGTAAGGATAAATCTACATTTAATGAGTGGTGTACGCAAGCTGAATAAAACGGTATGCAATATGTACTCTACAGGCTTGGAGTCGAAAAATTCCGTCTAATTTTTATAAGCCGAGCATCAACGGATGAAGGCAAGAGTAAAGATTTTTTAATTACCGTCTGTTGATTTCGGCTTTAATTGACCGGCATAACTGCGTGGTTTACCTGAGTACTCGAGTTTGGGGGCGGGGTTGTTTTCGCCATTCTCCCTTGAATCTAATAGTTTGGGATGCGCCGCTAAACTAGCTTTAGCAATTGCTAGCTGTTTGCCTAACCCTCGGTCTAAACACCTCAGTTGGCTTTGGGCAATTGGCTGTAATTCAGGCAAATGTTCTGATGCCAGTTCATTAAAACCTTTGCACCAACCGAATTCTGATTCTGTCAGCCCGCATGATAAATCCAATGCAGGACGCTTTCCTATAGCACCGGCTCTCAAACGTCCTTCCAGCGAGGCCAATAATTCGCGTCTGGAGTAATTTAAAGGTTTGTCATGCTCTAAAGCGGTTTCAATGCTTTTTAAAAACTTCTCCCGTAGTTTACGTTGCTTTTCTAGCTCTTTTTGTATTGAAGATGGTCGTATTCTTACCATGCCATCATAGCGAAGCTGGTAGCCAACAAAAGCCAACCAAGGCATTGCCGATGGGACATTAGCTTTATTGCCCCAAAGGTAAGTTTTCTTTGTCTTTGTATTCCAAAAGTCACGCTTTTTTGAACCTGAGTAGGCAGCAATCGATTTTGAAGAATGGTGTACCAGCTTTAACTTTTTGAGCTCAAAAATATAGGCTTCCAAAGCTCGATCAGTAATACCTTCATCTAAGGTCGCTATTACCATATCATCGCAATATCGGACATAAAGCCCATCGCTACTCTGAGTTTCAAGTATCTTCATAACAGCTAAATCGGCTTTATGAAGGATTAGGTTTGCAAAAAAGACGCTCAAAGCACCGCCTTGAGGAACGCCATATTTCCTTTCTGGAGCGTGAAATTCTTGAAGCGTCTCATCCCTGTCTTTCACTTTGGTTGATGCGCTATCTTCTAGTATAGAAAGCGCCTTCGGGCGACCATAATTGTTGTATGTGTATGATTCCAAATAGGCAAAAATAACTTGTTTAGCCCGATCATCAATGCCGATACCATGCTTTTCTTTGAGCTCCAAAACAGCCGCATCATAGCAAGACAATATGACTTCATGATCAATGGTGTCATAAAAACCTTGAATGTCGCATTCAGCAATGTATGCTTGAATTTGATTGCCCTTCTGGTTTTCTTTCCAAAATTTTGCCAATTGTTCAAAGGCATTGTGATGTGTAACAGGTTTCTGACCATCTGGAGGTGAGCGGAATGCAAATGAGCATTCTAAAAAGTAGGCATCATCAAATTTCCGCCGGAGATAATTTGCACATTGACCAATGACAGTCGAATCCACGAGATTATCGCTGTAACTTGCGATAAGTCTATATTTTAACTTTGATTTATCCTTAGGAATTGGTGTGATTTTTGGTGATTCAAACGATATACGATCTTTCGCTAGAGCCTTAACCCGTATTGATTCTATTAACTCATTTTGAGCTGCGATCCAAGAGCGATCTTCAGGAGCGGATGCTTCTCTGAGTTGCTTGACCGTGAATTTCAAGTTGGTTGTGTTTTGACGATGAGAATTGCTGGCCTGTTTGCACACCCTCTTCCATCGGGAGCGGGGAGGCATCAAGCTTAAAATGGGTGAAGGCTTTTCTGTCCGTTGATTACCCGGTAAGAATTTTCCTAAGAACCTCTTTTTGTGGGCATCGCGGCAAAAAACCATTCTTTGCTTGCAAAGCGCACTGATGATTTTTTCGTCAGTGAAAAAATGTTCATAATTAGGCATGTTGGCAGTTCAAAGGAAGTGAGAGGTGTCTAAATTTACCTTGGGTAGCGTATCATCAGTCCATACACATACGCTAAGCATGATAATGGAGGCATTATATGACGGGGCCATATATCCATAATTACCTATAGCACTTTTCCTTGATCCGTCGAAAGCCAACGTGTGATAATCACGCGTTGGCGCAAGGCAGACACCTCTCAAAGAAGCATTATCCATTAGTCATACCTGATGTCAATTTTCGAAAACTAGAGGCTGGTCTTGATCCTTTTTAAGGTGTCAAGCGTTTCGCAATTGTTAGTTTTTTCCTTAGCCCCAATGTCATCATAAAATATGCCTCATCAAACCCACTCCGCCTTAATCCCATTCTCTTCGCACCATTCCTCTGCCAGACGCTTCAACTCCTGCTGCTCGAATGCATACCAGGCATCGCTTAAACTCGTATGGTCATGCAAAGTGTCCTTGAACTGGCGGAACGGTTTGCGGCGGTTAAGCGCTTCTTGGAGCCTGACCGCTTCCTTGGTATCGCCGAGGCTGTCAACAAAGTCTTCCATGATTTGGAACGATTCATAGGAGGCTAAGGGATCGATCAGGCGATAACGCGGATTGTCTTTCAGGTCGTCCGGCAGGTCCCCCTCGTCGACGCCTTCGGTGCTGAGCAGGATGTCGCCGGTTTCGGTGTCCAGGAAAAAGCCGCCTTCTACTATGTCGAAACGTGTGGTCAGGGCTTCGGTAATATCGTCGAGTTTGATTTTTAGGGAAATCATGGGAGCACCACTTTTTCTATTAATTCAGTCGCAAGCCGGTCGGGCTTTATCTCGTTTTATCACATCCTTGTGCTCTGGATCCCGGCACTCCCTGCCGGACCGGAATGGCGGGCGGTGTAGATGGTTATACATCCAAGCCTATCACGCCTGCTTTCTTGTTATTTAGCCAAATAAGTATAAGACGTCAACCCCGCAATCAGCTCCTGCTCATAGTCCTGCCGCTGCTGCTCGCTAAGATCGCTGTTAGCCAGTTTTTCCCGGTAGGCGGTTTTCAAGTCTTCGCTGTTGATATGCACATAATCCAGCAGGTCGTCGACATGCTCACCTTCATGCAGGTCATAAAAATGGTAACCCTGGTCGTCGAGTTCGATGTTGATCGAATGGGTGTCGCCGAATAAATTATGCATGTCGCCCAATATTTCCTGGTACGCGCCGAGCATGAAAAAGCCGATCAGGTACGGCTCGTTGCTGTCGATTTGATGCACCGGCAAGGTTTTTTCTATGTTCTGCCCGTCGATATATTGGTCGATGCGTCCGTCGGAATCGCAGGTTAAATCCTGGATAACGGCGCGGCGCGTGGGCTGTTCGTCCAGCCGGTGGATCGGCATGATCGGGAAGATCTGGTCGATACCCCAGATGTCCGGCATGGACTGGAACAGCGAGAAATTGCAAAACACCTTGTCGGCCAGTTTCTCGTTCAGTTCCTGCAATATCGAGGCCTCGCTTTGATTGTTCGGATTAAGCTTGGCCTGAAGCTGGCGGCACAGCAGCGCATAGTTGTTCTCCGCCTCGGCCAGTCCGGTAATGCTCAGTTTGTCCTGGGTAAATCGGGCTCGGGCTTCGGACAAGTCAAACTGCGCATCGTGATAATGCTCGACCAGGTTATCCGGTTCCGGCAGAGCGTGCAGTTCGGCGTGGTTGGCGTAAACCGATTCAATATCGGTCACGTTGGTGATCAACACCGCATGATGCGCGGTCAGCGCGCGGCCCGATTCGGTGATGATGTCGGGCTGCGGCACCTGTTTTTCCGCGCAAATGTCGGCAAAGCTGCGCACGATATTCTGCGCGTATTCATCCAGGCTGTAGTTGATTGACGATTCTCGCCGCGAATGGCTGCCGTCATAATCCACGCCTAGCCCGCCGCCCGCATCGACGATTTTCACGTTAGCGCCCAGGCGATGCAGCTCTACATAAAACTGGCCGGCTTCTTTCAGTGCTATTTTGATGTCGTGAATGTTGGCGATTTGCGAACCCATGTGAAAGTGCATCAGTTTCAAGGTGTCCAGTAGACCGGTTTGCTTAAGGCGCTCAACCAGCAGCAGCAATTCATGGGCATGAAGGCCGAATTTGGATTTTTCGCCGCCGCTGTTTTGCCATTTCCCGGCGCTGATGCTGGACAGCCTGACCCTGACACCCAGTTGCGGCTTGATGTTAAGGCGCGCTGCCTCCTCGATAATCAGTTCCAGTTCCAGCGGCTTTTCAATGACCAGGTACAGATTCAGCCCCATTTTCAGGCCGATCAGCGCCAGACGGATATAAGCGCGGTCTTTGTAGCCGTTGCAAACCACCACGCCTTTATTGGACAGCGCCATAATCGCCAGCAATTCCGGCTTGCTGCCCGCTTCGAGGCCGATGTTGTCGGCCGCCAAAATGCCTTCAACGACCTTGCGCTGCTGGTTGACCTTGATCGGGTAAACCGGCGTGTAGCTGCCCTGGTAATCATTGTTGGCGCAGGCTTTTTGAAATGCGCGGGACAACTGGGTCACGCGGTCTTTTAAAATATCGGTAAAGCGCACCAGCACCGGCAAGGATAGCTTCTTGTCGTTCAGCGATTGGGCGATTTCGTACAAATCCAGTTCCACGTCTTTATCGGAGCTGGGCTTTACCGAGACATGCCCGTCGGCGTTGATCGAAAAATAGTTTTGTCCCCAGCTGTCTATCGCGTAAGTTTGCGCAGATTCGCGGGTCGTCCAGGTTTTGCTTTGACTTAAATTCAACTTTATTAACTCCGTTGTGCCGTGAGATGCCGAATTCTAATATAATGATCAAATCTTTATGCGTTTATTTTTCCAGGAATCCACACTATGAACCGATCTGAATGGTTTACCGAACAACACTCTGGGGCCGGCTCGGCCTTTTCGTTAAAAATTAAACAAAAGCTGCACGAGGAGCAATCCGAGTTTCAGCACCTTGAAATCTACGAAACCGAAACCTTCGGCAACTTAATGGTGATTGACGGTTGCACGATGGTATCGACCCGCGACAACTTTTTTTACCATGAAATGATGAGCCATCCGGCGTTATTCACTCACCCCGACCCAAAACGGGTATGGATTATCGGCGGCGGCGACTGCGGCACGTTGAGGGAAGTGTTGAAGCACCCGTCGGTTGAACAAGCGGTGCAGATCGATATTGACGAGCGGGTCACGCGCTTGGCGGAAATCTATTTTCCCGAATTATGCGAATCCAATAACGATCCCAGAGCCGACTTGAAGTTTATCGACGGCATAAAATGGGTCAAAGACGCCGAGCCGAATTCGGTGGACATCATTATCGTCGACAGCACCGACCCGGTCGGCCCGGCTTTAGGCTTGTTCAGCAAAGAGTTTTACCATGACTGCTTTAACTGCCTGTCGGAAAACGGCATGGTCGTACAGCAAAGCGAGTCGGCGCTGTATCACTTAAAACTGATCGGCGAGATGCGCGATGCGATGAGCGCAACCGGCTTTAAGCATTTGCAGACCTTGTTCTTCCCGCAATGTTTGTATCCTTCCGGCTGGTGGAGTGCAACGATTGCGAGCAAAGGCGACTTGGGCAAATTCAGGGAACTGGATAGCGCGAACAAGCAGTTCGACACGACTTACTACAATGCCGATATACACAAAGCAGCTTTGGCGCAGCCTGAGTTTGTTAAAAAAGCGTTTAATTTAAAGTAGATTTTTTTTACCACGAAGACACGAAGAACACGAAGTTTTTTACTAAAGCCGGACGGGGCATGTTGCCCCGTCCGAAACGTTTTGCATTGGTTGCGAGTAGCCATTTGGCCCATTCATCGCAAAAACGTTAGGGAAGGTAGAGCAATGCAGGAACAATTGCCGAGAACACGAAGTTTTTTATTTTGCTTTTCTCCGTGTCCTTCGTGCCTTCGTGGTGATGCTTTTTAGGTTACTCGGTTACCCCCTTTACTATGAGATTGCCATAATGTTTGATCCTAAATCCATTGATGATATTGCCAGCCGTTTGGCGGGCGCCATACCTCCGGGCTTGAACAGCCTCAAAGACGATCTTGAAAAAAGCTTCCATTCCATTTTGCAGGGCGCGTTAGGCAAGCTGGATCTGGTCACACGCGAAGAGTTTGAAGTGCAAAAGCTGGTGTTGGCAAAAACCCGCTCGAAGCTCGAAGACCTGGAAAAACGCGTCGCCGAGATGGAACAGCAACTGTTAAGCAAGGAAGAAAAGTAGGCCGCCGGAACCAGCAGCCATGTCCTTAGCGGTTATCTACAGTCGCGGTCGCTCCGGCATCGAAGCGCCGTTGGTGACCGTTGAAGTTCATGTCGCCAACGGCCTGCCCGCACTGAATATCGTCGGCCTGCCGGAAACGGCGGTTAAGGAAAGCAAAGACCGGGTCCGGGGCGCGATATTAAACTCCAGGTTCGAGTTTCCGATGCAGCGGATCACGGTCAACCTGGCTCCCGCCGACTTACCCAAGGAAGGCGGGCGTTTTGATTTGGCTATCGCGTTGGGCATCCTGGCCGCATCAGGGCAGATTCCGACGGCTCACTTGCATCACTACGAATGTGTCGGCGAGCTGTCGTTGGGCGGTGAACTGCGGGCTATCAACGGCGTGTTGCCGATTGCGATACAAGCCCGAAACAATCGGCGGAAACTGATACTGCCCAAGGAAAATACCGCCGAAGCGGCGCTGGTCAAGGATATTGAAATTATCCCGGCCATGCATTTGCTGGAAGTGTGCGCCCATCTGACTGGGCAGCATTTGATACAAGTAGAGTTTCAGCAGCAAGAGCAGGGTGTAAAGGCTACCGATATAGATTTTGCCGATGTGCATGGCCAATACCACGTCAAACGGGCCTTCGAGATTGCCGCGGCCGGCGCGCATAACCTGATTATGCTGGGCCCGCCCGGCACCGGCAAATCGATGATCGCCTCGCGCTTGCCGACTATCCTGCCGCAATTAACCGAGCAACAGGCGCAGGAAAGCGCAGCGATTGCATCGATCAGCGACCAAGGCCTGGATGTCGCCAACTGGCTTAAGCCGCCGTATCGTGCGCCCCATCATACAGCTTCGGCGGCGGCCTTGGTTGGAGGCGGCAGTAATCCGAGGCCCGGCGAAATTTCATTGGCGCATAACGGCACGTTATTTTTAGACGAGTTGCCGGAATTCGACCGCAAGGTTCTGGAAGTGCTAAGGGAGCCGCTGGAGACCGGCCACATCACCATTTCCCGCGCCGCAAGGCAAGTCGATTTCCCGGCGCGTTTCCAACTGATTGCGGCGATGAACCCCTGCCCTTGCGGTTTTCTGGGTGACGCCTCGGGGCGCTGCCATTGCACGTCCGAGCAAGTCATGCGCTACCGGGCCAGAGTATCCGGCCCGTTGCTGGACCGTATCGACATGCATCTGGAAGTGCCCAGAGTCTCGCATGAAGTGCTGCGCAAAGGTTCGCCGGAAGGAGAAGAGAGCAGCGAGAAAATCAGGGCGCGCGTGGTTGCGGCCCGCAATTTGGCTGTTGCGCGTAGCGGCAAAGCCAATTCGGCTTTGGCGGCTAAGGAAGTTAAACAGTTGTGTGTGCTGTCCGAACCCAGCCACCGGATTTTAGAGCAGGCCATGGACAAATTCGGCCTGTCGCATCGTGCTTATCATCGGATTTTAAAATTGGCGCGCACCATTGCCGACCTTGCCCAATCGGACAATATAGAAACCGCGCATTTAAGCGAGGCAATTAGTTATCGTAAGCTGGATCGTAAAGTTTAATGCGCTATGATAGCAATAGAATGGGTAAAACAGGCTGTACAAGATAAAACTTATCGCTATTCAAAACATGGCGATCAAGAACGGCAGAACGATAACCTAACCTTGACCGAAGTGACGCAAGCTCTGAGCAATGGACGTATTCTCGAACAGTATGCCGATACGGGGCGTGGTGTAAGCTGTTTAGTCGCCGGGTTTACCGATAACGGTATTCCCATCCATATCGTGTGTGGTTGCATGGGCGAGACATTGGTTATTATTACCGTCTATATCCCTACGCCCCCTAAATTCACAAATCCTTTTGAACGAGGTAATTAATATGTCCGAACAATGCGTATTTTGCGGCCATAAACACCTTAGTAGCAAAACCACACGCTATATCTACCAAAAAGACGAGCAGATGCTTGTTGTTGAGCATGTGCCTTGTCTTGAATGTACGTTTTGCGGTGAGCAATATTTCGATGCTTTGGTTTTAGAAAAAATCGAAAACGATTACCAGGCAATCACTGACCAACAAAGGCAACCCCAGCGGGTTATGCAGGTTGCGGTCGAGGATTTCGCGGCGTTGTCTTTATGAACAATGCTTATTAGCGTAAGCTCTGCTGGTTCCCAATCTCCAGATTGGGAACTCAGAACACGAAGCTCTCGGCAACCGCTCCTGCGTTGCTCTACCTCCTGCATCCATGCAGTCGCAGCTTCGCGAGACAGGAAGCTGGAGCTTCCAAAACCGAACTCCCAAGCTTGAGCTTGGGAACTAGCTAAACTATCAATGTCCAAACTAAACCCACAACAACAAGCCGCTGTTAAAGCGATTGATCATCCCTTATTGGTGCTGGCCGGAGCGGGCAGCGGCAAGACGCGGGTGATTACCGAAAAAATCGCCTATCTGGTCAAGCAAGGCCTGCCTGCGCGGCATATTGCGGCGGTGACCTTCACCAACAAAGCCGCGCGGGAAATGAAAAGCCGGGTGTCCAAATTGCTGGACGACAAGCAACAGCGCGGCCTGCGGGTGTCTACCTTCCATTCATTGGGCCTGGATATATTGCGGGCGGAATCCAAGACGCTGGGCTATAAATCAGGCCTAACCCTGTTTGACGAGCAGGACAAGCACACGCTGCTGCGTAACTTAATCAGCCACGGCGCGAAAGATTGCGACATCGATAACGCCGATCAGTATGCCCGGCAAATCGGCCAATGGAAGAATGCCTTCGTCACGCCGGAGCAATCGGTGACCATTGCAAAAGCCAACGAATACCCGGCGGCCAATCTGTACATCGACTACACCCGCAGCCTGAAAGCCTACAACGCGGTCGATTTCGACGACCTGATTCTGTTGCCGGTGCTGCTGTTTCAGCAGCACCAAGCCATTCTGGAAAAGTGGCAAAACAAAATCCGCTATTTGCTGGTCGATGAATACCAGGACACCAATATCACCCAATATCAACTGGTGCGCCTGATCGCCGGCAACCTGGGCCGGTTTACCGTGGTCGGCGACGACGACCAGTCCATTTATGCCTGGCGAGGCGCACAGCCGGAAAACCTGGCGCAATTGCAAAAAGACTACGCCCGTCTGCAAGTCATCAAACTGGAGCAGAATTACCGCTCCACCGGGCGCATCCTTAAAGTCGCCAACCAACTGATCGCCAACAATCCTCATGCTTTTGAAAAGCGGCTGTGGAGCGAGCTGGGTTACGGCGATCCGCTACGGGTTTTAAGCCATAAAGACGAGCAGATCGAAGCCCAGCAGATTGTGTCCGAGATCATTCATCATAAATTCAAGACCGGCAGCAATTACCAGGATTATGCGATTTTATATCGCGGCAACCATCAGTCCCGCTTGTTCGAGAAAGGCTTAAGGGAAAACAACATCCCGTATTTCATCAGCGGCAGCACCTCGTTTTTCGCCTATTCGGAAATTAAGGACATCCTCGGTTACCTGCGCCTGTTCGTTAACCAGGATGACGATGCGGCGTTTTTGCGCGTAATCAACACACCGAAACGGGAAATCGGCCCGAGCACCTTGGAAAAGCTCGGCGCCTATGCCAATGAGCGCCATATCAGCCTGTTCGCGGCCAGCACCGAATTCGGCCTGAGCCAAAGGCTGTCCGAAAAAGCCATGCACCGGCTGACCAAATTCCGCGACTGGGTCATCGATACCGCAGACCGCATCGAGCGCGGCGATACCTTTGCGGTCATCGAACAATTCATCGACCAAATCGGCTATTCGCAGCATTTGCAGGAAGAAAGCAAAACCAAGGAATCCGCCGACCGCAAACTGAAAAATGTCTACGAGCTGATCGAATGGCTAAAACGCATCGCCGACAAGGAAACCGACGGTCAAAAACCGCTGGCGGAAATCGTCGCCAAAATCATGCTGATGGACATCATGGAGCGCAACCAGGAAGACGAGGCCAGCGACCAGGTCAGCCTGATGACCTTGCATGCCGCCAAGGGACTGGAGTTTCCGCATGTGTTTTTGATCGGCATCGAGGAAAACATCCTGCCCCATCAAAACAGCATCGAAACCGACAACATAGAAGAAGAACGCCGCCTGGCCTACGTCGGCATCACCCGCGCCCAGCGCACCTGCACGTTCAGCTACTGCACCCATCGCAAACGTTACGGCGAAGTCGCCGAATGCGAACCCAGCCGGTTTTTAAGCGAACTGCCCGAAGACGACCTGGAATGGGTCAACAAAAAACAGCTGGCCCCGGAAGTCATCAAAGAGCGCGGCAAGGCGAGTCTGGCGCATTTGAAAACAATGTTGTCGTAATTACAGCGCCGATCGGTTAGAATACGCATTACGCGCCCGTAGCTCAGCTGGATAGAGTACAGCCCTCCGAAGGCTGTGGTCGGACGTTCGAATCGTCTCGGGCGCGCCATTTTATAAGACTTCCTTTTTGAAATTCCATTTCGTGACTTAGCTGCACCCTGGTCATTTAAATCTTAGATTCAATATAATCAATCCGATGCCGAAATGGCCTGACTAAAATTAACTTCCTAAAACAGTCCCTTAAAATTTATAATCTATAGAGGCGACAGAGCGCGCCAATTTCCCACCGAAATGACGATGTTTTTCTTAAATTTGGTATATTAAATTTGGTATATATTAAGGGATTTTTGAATAACCGACATTCGCCAATCTTATGAAAAAAGTCACGATTAAAAGCTCCCCACCAGGACTAACTAAGCAACGCTCAGACTGCTTACGTGGGAAGCAGGAAAAAAAACCAAGCGAACGCGGATTTGGAATCACTTTTTCTGCCGCATTTTCCGCCATAGGTTTTGTAAGACTCTATCAAGTCCGCGACTTTCATGATTATTGGTGGATGGCATGGCTCTCCACCGCTGCTGTCTTTCTTCTTCTTGCTTATTTCTGGGTAGCGCCGTTACGTCCGCTTAACAATCTTTGGTATCGTATCGGCTTGCTTTTATCCCATGTAGTCAATCCCCTTATTATGGGGATCGTTTTCTTATCGACTATTTTCCCGATTGGACTATTAATGCGCCTTTTCAAAAAAGACTTGCTTAAGCTGAGACTGGATCGTGAAGCGCAAACATATTGGCAAAAACGGACGCCTTCGGCAGCTAAACAACAAGACATGAAAAATCAATTTTAAAGAGAAATTAATTATGTTGAACATCTTACGAGAGCTTTGGGTTTTCCTGTCTATGCGAAAGAAATATTGGCTTTTGCCGATCGTATTCGTGCTGGCATTGGTCGGCGGACTGGTTGTTTTTAGTCAGGGTTCCGCAATCGCGCCCTTTATCTACGCCATATTTTGAAATCCGCAGAAGGGCCCGTGCATATATTAGGGATTTCGGCGTTTTATCACGATAGCGCGGCGTGTTTGATTGCAGATGGGCAGATAATCGCCGCAGCCCAAGAAGAGCGCTTTACGCGCGAAAAGCATGATGCCCGTTTTCCCCAGAGCGCGATTGAGTATTGCCTGAATGCAGGCGGCAAGAAACTGGATCAAATTGACTATGTTGTATTTTACGACAAGCCTTTCTTGAAATTCGAACGGCTTCTTGAAACATATATTGCTTTTGCACCGCGTGGTTTTCAATCGTTTTTAACGGCAATGCCGGTTTGGCTGAAGGAAAAGTTGTTTCAAAAAATATTACTGCGCGATGAATTGACAAAGCTGGGCGCGGGGCCAAATATCGAAAGCCGCTTGCTATTCGCTGAACATCACCAAAGTCACGCCGCCTCCGCTTTTTTTGCTTCACCATTCGAGGAAGCCGTTGTACTAACAATGGATGGCGTCGGCGAATGGACAACGACTTCAGTAGCGATCGGATGCGAGAACCGTCTGGAAACGGCGAAAGAAATACATTTTCCACATTCGATAGGCCTTTTATATTCGGCATTTACCTATTATCTTGGTTTTAAAGTCAATTCGGGCGAATACAAGGTGATGGGATTGGCTCCTTACGGAGAAGCAAAATATACCGACGTTATCCTGGACAAGCTCATTGATCTAAAGGCTGATGGGACTTTTCGGCTTGATATGCAATATTTTAATTATTGCACCGGCCTCAAGATGACCAACAAGAAATTCTACAAGCTTTTTGGCGATCTGCCTCGAAAGCCCGGGCAACCTTTGACGCAAAAGCACATGGATATTGCCGCGTCTATTCAATGGGTTACGGAAGAAATAGTGCTTCGGTTGACGCGTGCTCTTTCCAGCGAAACCGGCAGCAAAAATCTTTGCCTTGCCGGCGGCGTTGCACTTAATTGCGTGGCTAACGGGAGAATCTTGCGCGACGGCAAATTTGAGAAAATTTGGATTCAACCGGCCGCAGGAGACGCCGGCGGTGCTGTTGGCGCGGCTTTGGCGGCTTATTACACACATCTCGACAAACCGCGCCGGACAAATGGAAAAGATGCAATGTCCGGCGCTTACCTTGGGCCGAGTTACAACAATAGCGAGATTGAACAACAACTCTCCAGTGCTGGCGCATGCTTCGAAAAGTTAAATGACTCCGATTTGATTACCGCCACCGTAGACGCTTTGGCGGCGGGAAAAGCGGTGGGCTGGTTTCAGGGGCGCATGGAATTTGGCCCTCGCGCTCTCGGAGCGCGCTCTATACTCGGAGATCCCCGTAATCCCGCCATGCAGAAAACCTTAAATCTTAAAGTCAAGTATCGCGAGAGTTTTCGTCCTTTTGCACCGGCAGTATTACGAGAGGATATGGCTGACTGGTTTGAACTTGATTGCGACAGCCCATATATGCTTTTCGTTGCAAATGTAGCCCAAAATAAGCGAAGGAAAATGACGAAAGAGGAGCTGGCGCTGTTTGGGATCGATAAACTTAATGTGCCGCGCTCCGAAATACCCGCAGTGACTCATGTCGACTATTCCGCAAGGGTACAATCCGTGGATCGTGAAACCAACCCGAGGTTTCATGAACTCCTATCCGCATTCAAAGCCCGCACCGGCTGCCCTGTTCTCGTTAACACCAGCTTCAACATTCGCGGCGAACCTATTGTTTGCAGCCCCGAGGATGCTTTTCGTTGTTTTATGGGATCGGAGATCGAATTGCTGGTTATTGAGAACTATATCCTTTACAAGGAAAAACAGGATACCCGTCTGAAAATAAATTACAGCACTACCCTTGAGCCGGACTAATTGCACCGTATCCATAGCGGTTAATTAAAAGAGAACCGGCAAATTGTTGTAATAGCAACATGACTTGGCATTAATAAATCCTCCCGATAATGAAGACAATCAGATTACAAGCTCCGGCCGCACAGAGGAAATGTGCGCCCCCTATAAGCGCCTATATGTCGGACGCCAAGCACAATGAAGGTTTCTGAAGTAGGATATCCGGATTTATAACTCAAACTCTCCCGAAGGTTTTTATGCGGCAAGCTAGTAAAAAATTTCACTCGATTATTTTAGTCTGTCTTTCTCTGGCAATCTCACTAGGCCTCGCAGAAGGACTCCTGCGTATAAAGAACAGCTCAATGACCAACTACGATATCGAGATGTGGCGCTACGGCAAGGAGCTAAAAATCCGCCGTCCCGAGCCAATGCTTGACTTTGACCATGTTAAGTCGAAATCGGCAATACTGCAGAATGTCGAGATCCGGCTTAACGAGCATGGGTTGCGCGGCGGCCCGCTTTCCGCATTGCCGCCCGGCGGACGAAGAATCCTATTTCTAGGCGCCTCCATCACATTTGGCTGGGGGGTTCCTGAACAGGACACCGTCGAGGCAAAACTTGAGACGATGTTGAGCGCTATCGACAAGCAACCCGTGCAAGTGCTAAACGCCGGAGTCGGCAACTACAACACGGAACGCTACATTTCCCGTTTCTTTGATGAACTTACCGACCTGCATCCAACCGATATAGTCGTGCATTACTGCCTGCGCGACGCTGAAGACCTCCCTGCTGGCGGAGGTAATTTTCTGTTGCAGCACAGTGAACTGGCGGTGACTTTGTGGGGCGCTTATCACCGGGTATTCGAGAAGACGGGAGAGCAATCGATGGTGCAGTACTACCGTGATGTATATCAGCCGAATTCACCCGGCATGATCAAAATGAAGGAAAAGCTCAAGCAACTTTCGGACTATGCCAAGGCACACGGTATTCGCATATATCTGGCCATGACGCCAATCACATACAATTTAGTTGATTACAAGTTCGATTTTGCCCATGACATTATGAGACAAGTATCCGCCGAGTATGGCTACATTTATTGCGACCAACTGTCCACAATGAAAGGTATTCCGTCGAAAGATATTTGGGCGATGCCGACCGATCCGCACCCCAATGCACTAGGCCACCGGCTGATGGCTGAGGCAATCCTGCCAACGCTTTCCCAATCAGGCGACGCCTCGATCAACAAATAAACAGGAAAGGGAATGCTATTTAGTTCGCCGATATTTTTTGTATTTTTTTCCGTTTACTTCCTGCTCCACTTCGTCGTTCCCAAGCAATTTAGAATTTACCTGGTTATTCTTGGTAGCACGATCTTTTACGCATGGTGGCGAATCGAATACATATGGCTGCCTTACTTGTTGACGGCGATAGCCTATCTTGGCGTAATTTGGATGAATGGCGCTGCCAGTCCTGTCGCACGCAAACACCGGGCGGTTGCGACTATCATCGGTCTATTTTCACCACTCGTTTTCTACAAATACACGGATTTTTTCTTTAGGGAGCTGATCGGCCCGTTCGTTGGCATACACGACAGTTTGCTCAATCTGCCATTGCCGCTTGGCGTGTCTTTCGTCACTTTTACCCTCACGGCCTATGTAATCGATATTTACAAAGGCAGGTTTCCGGCAACGTCATCCGCGTCGACGGTACTCGCCTACGTCTTGTTCTTTCCGCACCTGATTGCCGGGCCGATTCTGCGCCCCGATGAACTGCTGCCGCAACTCGAACGGCAGCGCATTGCGACACTACGCCGGTTTGCCGTGCCGCTCGCTATTTTTTCGCTCGGTTTGGTAAAAAAGCTGGTTTTTGCGGATCAGGTCGGCTTCGCGGTCGATGATGTTTATAAACAGAATGGAATGCCGGGAGCGTTGGATGGGCTGCTGGCGATTTACGGTTTCTCGGTCCAAATATATTGCGACTTCAGCGGATATACTGACATGGCGATTGGACTTGCGCTCGCGCTAGGAATTCATCTGCCTAATAATTTCCGTCGCCCATACGCCGCGCGTTCGCTCAACGACTTATGGAGTCGATGGCATATTACGCTTTCATTCTGGTTTCGCGACTATCTTTTCCAGCCTCTCGGCGGCTACCGGCACGGACGGCTCAAGGCCGTCCGCAATGTGCTGGTTACCATGTTGTTAAGTGGTTTATGGCATGGTGCAAATTGGACTTTTTTGATTTGGGGCTTGTTGCACGGCATCGGCATATCAGTTAATTATTTGTTGAGACCCACCTTGCGCAGATTGCCATCCGGTAAAATGCCCGATTGGATTGGAGTGTTGCTGACATTTCATTTTTTCGCTTTTGCCGCGGTCTTTTTTCGTAGCCCGACTATTGCAAAAGCGTTAGACATTTGGGCGGCCCCCTTTATCGGCAGTTGGGGCGGAATTACTTCATTCGTCAACAATAATATTTTTCCGTTGCTGTTGATCTTAGTGTTCTTCGCGTTACACCGGTTTGACGACATCAGGCGGACCAAAATTGCGGTTTATTACGTGCGGCCTGAATTTATATGGACTGCGCTGGCTTTCTGTTGGCTTGTGGCGATCACAATAAGCCAGGGAAATACAGCGGCTTTTATCTATTTTGATTTCTGACGAATTGCGCCGCACATTGCTGGAAATGAGGCTTGCCCATAAATCCGCCTATTTTTCAAATGCGGCTTCAAAAACGGATATTAAACGCGGGTTAAACCGGCCGGAAAACCGACCCAACCGATAAATTTGAGGACGTGGCTTATGTGCAGGACGGCATGACCGGAGTCAAACGCTTTAAAGAACAATATCATACCTTACAAGAGAAAGTGACAGTGAAATTCAACAGAATAACCAATTTAATAATTGTCCTTGTGACTCTTGTAGCTACAACTTATTTAATAGAAGTATGTAGTCTGCTCATCATAAAAAAACTGCCGGTATATCAGTCCCGGTGGGTTTTCCGGGCAAACAAACCGCCGGCATATTCTGATTCGCCTTACTTTAACGAGGATTTTATTCATGAATCCGCTAACGGAGAAAGATCAAGGCTCGATGACAAGGTCCGTAGATTAATAAATTTTGAAGGCAAGTATATCAATGTGATTGACGGACACCGTCGCACTGCGTTTGTTCCGGAAAACGCGACAAATACTGTGCACATTTATGGCTCATCCACAATATACTCGCAGGAAGTCCCGGACGAATACACTATACCAAGCATAGTGCAGCGCAAAGTCAACGAAATTACGACTAAATATAAGGTCGTTAATTACGGTGCCGTATCAATGAACTCCGAGCAGCAACTTTATTTCTTACGCGAGACAAAACTAAAAGAAGGAGATATCGTAATATTTGTCGATGGCGGCCCCGATATTTTACATAACATATACAACGGTTACGAACATGGCGTCAACATAAACACTCTACAGAATTCACAAAAACCGGATATTCTTGGATCACAAATAGTGCCTGTTTTAGAGAAAGTAAAGCTAATAAATTTCGCCACATTGCTCAAATATATTAAGCAGAAGTCGCCTCCGCCAAATGCGCGTAATGCCGAAGAGATAAACGCAAGGGCGATTAAGGCAAGCGAGAATTTTGCCAATAACATTCGGTTAGCGCATCAATACAGCAAAATGTCGGGAGCTGATTTTTATCATTTTCTTCAACCATCCATCTTTTCGCTTAAATCGCGTACTAAACACGAGCAATTTCTTATTGATAACTTCTTGTTGACCCCTCCGGGGATCGAGCGGGTATTTAACTATAGCATTGACAAATTTGTCCGCCAGAGTAATGCATTGAACGCTCAAGGAGTTGTATCTATCGACTTGAGTAATGTTCTTGAAAACAGGCAAGGTGAAGTCTTTTTGGATTTTGCTCATACTACAGAGCGCGCAAATGAGGCCATTGCGATGGCCATTTTTTCAAACGTTGAATGGGCGCCATAATTTCTTGACCTGAACTCTGGATAAGTAGTCAGCCCTGAAAAAAGCCCCCAACCATGCCTACACTCCGACTCAGCCGGTAACAAGTTGTTAAGCGGAACCCAGCCGAAGCAGGGATGGTTTAACCGTTTTAACGATCAAAATCAGCGCAAAAAATAGCCTCATCCAAAGGCTTGATCCAGTTCGCGCCAAGACAGCACGCTGGCAAGGCGGAACAACGGATCATTGGGATCGAGTTGTTGCAGCAGATCGGTGCCGAATAAATTGGTCTGATGACCTGTATTGGAAGTAATCAACATTTTTCCAAGCTAAGCAAGCCGTCAGGCTCTACATCACTTTTTCCAATATCTCCAATCGCAAATCTGCAACTTTAGGCATCCTGAACTTCAACGCTTAAACACTGAAGATCCGCACGGGTTAAATCTGGCACAGAGAGTCTCCATCTTCCGTTACCCGTCCCGCTGTTGATCACGCAATAACCGGACAAACTCATGCGCAGGCACCGGTTTGCTTTTGATATATCCCTGATAGTTATCACAGCCTTTTTCCAGCAAAAATGCCAGTTGCTCAGGTGTTTCCACGCCTTCGGCCAATATCTTAAAGCCCAGGATGTGCCCCATCGCGATAATGGTTGAGGCAATTGCCATGTCGTCTTGCTGGTAAGGGATGTCATCGATAAAACTTTTATCGATTTTTAGCGTGGTGATCGGAAAATGTTTGAGATAGGCCAGCGACGAATAGCCTGTGCCGAAATCGTCAATTGCAATATGAACGCCTAGTTGACGCAGATTATCCAAAATAAATCGCGTTTTGTCTTGATTGTCCATCAGGCCGCTTTCGGTAAGCTCCAATTCCAAACAGTGCGCGGGAAACCGGGTGTCGTTCAGCACATCGGCAACCAGACTGATGATATTGCTATGCCGGAATTGGTGCGGAGAGACATTGACCGCCAAAACTAATGGGGGCAGACCGGCATCCAGCCATTGCCTGCCTTGGCGACATGCTTCACGCAGTATCCACGCCCCGATAATGTCAATAAGCCCTGTCTCTTCAGCGAAACCAATAAATTGCCCCGGCGAAGTAAATCCTTCTACGGGTTGCTGCCAGCGTATTAATGCTTCGGCTCCGATAATTTTATCGGTGGCGATATCCACTTGTGGTTGGTAATACACCAATAATTCTTCACGTTCAATAACACCTCGCAAGCGCGATTCCAGTTCGATGCGACTACGCGCCGCAATCGTTAAGTCTTCGGAAAAATAAGCAAAGCAATTGCGCCCACTGTCTTTCGCTTTATACAAGGCCGCATCGGCATGATCCATCAGTAACTGCGGCGTCGTGCCATGCTGTCCATACACGCTGATACCGATGCTGACGCCAATGCCCACTTCCTTATGTTCAAGAACCAAATAAAAAGGTTTGCTTAACGCAGTGATGATGTTTTCTGCGACATGGGCCGCGTCATCGGCATGGGTGATGTTTTCCAATAGCACGGTAAATTCATCGCCGCCCAAACGGGCAATCATGTCGGCAGTACGCAAACAATCCAATAGGCGGCGGGCAACTTGCTGTAACAGTTCGTCCCCTGCCAAATGCCCTAAACTGTCATTAACCGGCTTGAAGTTATCTAAATCCAGCATCATGACCGTCATAAGCTTGTTATCGCGCACGCACATTTCAATGCCGTGCTGCAAACGCTCTAACAACAAGCGGCGATTGGGCAATCCAGTCAGTGAATCATAAAACGCCAGTTGGTGAATTTGCGCTTCAGCCGATTTGTATTCAGTGATGTCGGTCATTGTGCCTATGTAATGGGTGATGACCCCATTGTTTTTAACCGGCGTGATACTCAACCATTCGGGATAGATCTCGCCGTTTTTACGCCTGTTCCAGATTTCACCTTGCCATGCGCCCAAATTGTGAATGCTCTGCCACATGGCCCGATAAAAATCGGTGTCGTGACGGCCCGACTTGAGAATGCTGGGATTTTTACCGATGGCTTCTTCGGCACTGTAGCTGGTCATTTCAGAAAAGGCTTTATTGACCCGGACAATGATGTTGTCGGCATTGGAAATCACAATGCCTTGTTGCGATTCAAAGACTGAGGCGGCCAGCGCGAGTGCGGCATTATTTTCCTGTAGTTGTTGATATTGCCAATAAAGCCGTAGAAACACATGGACTTTGGCTTTCAAAATATGATCGTCCAGGGGTTTGGTAAGATAGTCCGTCGCCCCCGCACTATAGCCGCGCCTCTTATCGCTGTTTTCTTTATAGGCGGCTGTCAAAAAAATCACCGGCGTGTCGGCGGTGCGGGCATCGGCTCGTAGTTGTTCACAGACTTCATAGCCGTCCATTTCGGGCATTTGCACATCGAGTAAAACCAGGGCGTACTCGGTTTCAATGGCCATCGTCAACGCATCAAAACCGTTATCCGCTTCGTGCAGCTCGGCATCTATGCCTTTCAAAATGGTGCGTATGGCAAGACGATTGTTTGGGTTATCGTCGACAATCAGAATTTTGGCTTTTCCTGTCATAATTTTTCGTCCACTGAAACCAACAGACTGATAATGTCCTCTATGCCGGCAATATAATCCACATCGACTTGCCGAATGACGGCATTAGGCATGGTGGAAAATTCCGCGTCGAGTGGATTCAACACCATACACAAACCGCCCAGTTGTTTGACGGCCGCCATGCCATCTGCGCCGTCAGAGTTCGCACCACTGAGTATGACGGCGATTAAACCGCTTTCAAACACTTCCGCAGCGCTTTTGAATAGCACGTCAATACTGGGACGCACGGATTTTACGGGTTCGTCTTCTGACAAGGAGAAAGTAAACTGGCTGTCTTTCTCAACCAGCAGATGATAATCGGGCGGGGCGACATAAACATGCCCGGCGACAATAGGCTGTTTGTCTCTTGCCGTCGTCACCGGCAAGTCGGTTACCGCATCCAGCAGTTGCGCAAAATTACTTTCGTAACCTTGAGGCAGATGCGCCACGATCGCAACCGCCAAGGAATAGTCTTTAGGTAAGGCAGCCAATACCTGCTTTACAAGCGGCATACCGCCTGCCGATAAACCTATGACCAACATTTTATACATCAAGAGTACCAATAAGTTTACGGTATAGCTGTAATGAACAATCCAGCAGTTCCAGCTGCGGGTGTTTTTCCGCCAAATCTACAATATTTTCGCCGCGTCCCAACAGTAAATAACCGCCGCGCTCCAGGCTGCGCGTCAGCAAGTTGACAACCTGTTCTTGTAAGCTATTGCCAAAATACAGCAAAACATTACGACAGGCCACTAACTGCATTTCTTTAAAAACATCGTCAATAACTAAATTATGTTGGATAAACTCTATCGGCTGTTTAAATTCATCGCGAATAATAATGTCATTATTGTTTTCGATAAAAAAATCGGCAAATACTCCGCTGCCGCCGGCGCGCGCATAATTGTCGCTCCATGGTTGTTTGTACCGTGCCGGCCAACACCCCTTCTGCGCGTTATCGAGAAATAGCGGATTAATATCGGAGCTGAAAATACGGCTTCTTTTTAACAAGCCTGATTCATGCAGCAGAATGGCCAGGCTGTAGGCTTCCTGTCCGTAGCCGCAACCCGCTTGCCAGATGTTGATGCGCGGAAAACTGGCGAGTTGCGGCAAAATAGTGGTGCGCAAATAATACCAGACGCCAGGATCGCGAAAAAATTCCGAGGTCGGCACGGAAATACTGTTGATGACGGTTTGCGCCACCTTCTCGTCATGCAGCAGTATCGGTATCAGTTGAGATAACTGCCCGACATCAAACTCATGCGTCAATGCTAACAAACGACGTTTCAGTGACGCTCTGGCGTAGCCGGAGAAGTCATAACCGTAGCGTTCTTTAAGCGCACTCAACAACAGGCTTACTTCCACATCCTCGATGTGGTGGTTTTTCCATTTGATTAAAACAGTCATCACAGCGTGCTGATCAGTTCGATTAAGGCATTAACATCGACGGGTTTGGCTAGATATGCATTCGCGCCCGCCTGCAGGCACAGCGCGTCGTCGCCTTGCATCGCTTTGGCGGTGATCGCGATGATCGGCAATTTGTCGTAATCTAAAGCGCGAACACGGCGTATCAGCTCATAACCATCGACTTGCGGCATCATGATGTCGGTCAACAAGACGTCAAAAGTTGTTTGCGCCAACAGTTCCAACGCCTTTATGCTGTCAGGCGCGACCTCAACCGTAAAGCCTTTGCTTTTTAACACCTTGGTGAGAGCATAAAGATTGCGCGCGTCATCATCGACCAGCAGTAATTTTTTGCCTATGGCCTGTTCCGAACCTGCCGTAGCGGGTCCCTCAGCATAGCGTAAGGCATATAGCACTTCCTCACGCAAACGGTCGCTTAACGCATCCTTAGTCACGATGCTCTCGGTCACGCCTTTCAATTCGAACACTTCGTTTTCGGTTAATTCGCGTGCCGAGTAGATAATGATAGGCGGCGGATTCAAATGATGTTGTGCTTGTTTTAGCCACTCAAAACCGGTCATGTCGGGTAGTTGCAGATCGAGAATGACCACATCGAAACGTTGTGATTGCAAGAGTTGCAACGCCACACTGCCGGTTTCAGCGGCAACGATGTCTCTCCCGGTATCTTTCAGCAGCTTTTCGACAAATGTTCTATCGATCGGATTGTCTTCAATCAGTAAAATCTGCTGCACAGCGGCATCTTGCGTCGCTTGCGTCATCGTTTTCAGTGCATTGATGATGGTATCGCGGGTGACGGGTTTTTCCAAAAAGCCCAGAGCGCCCAAGCTTTTAGCTTCTCCGGTATCGACCGCACCCGACATAATAAACACGGGAATCCTGGCGGTAGCCTCGCCGGCTTTTAACAGCCGCAACAATTCCATGCCGCTCATGCCGGGTAAGCCCAGATCGAGAAAAATCCCGCTAAGCGGTGTTTCAGCAAGTGCCGATAACGCTTGCTCGGCCGATTCGACGGCTACCGGGGTAAAACCTAATGTGGCAATCATGCGCCCCAGAATAGCCAACAAGCGGGTATCATCCTCCACCAACAGAATATTGCCGCCCGCAGCCGGAGTGACTGCGGCAATTGCTGAAGATACCGGCGCGGGCTTATATGATTCGGCCTGAGATTCAGGCTGCAACAGTTTGCTCAGGCGTATAAAAAACCGGCTGCCCTGCCCTATCGCACTGGTAACGGTAAGTTCCCCGCCCAGCAAATTGGTCAAATTACGGCTGATCGCCAGCCCCAAGCCGGAACCGCCATACTTGCGGCTGGTTGAGCCGTCTAATTGTTGAAATGCGCCAAAAATATGTTCCAGTTTATCGGGGGGAATGCCTATGCCGGTATCAACCACTTCGATCTGCAAATCGTCATCGATTTTGCTGACCAGAACCTTTACCGAGCCTGCGTCGGTGAACTTAATGGCATTGGTCAGCAGGTTCGACAGCACCTGCGTCAGCCGTTGCCTGTCGGTATAAATGGTTTCGGGCAGGTCAGCGGCGAGCTCTATCGCGAACGACAACTGTTTTATTTCCGCTTGCGGTAAAAAAACGCGCCGTATATAAGCCGCCATGTCATTCAAGGAAAAGGATTCTTTTACCAGCTCCAGTTTTCCCGCTTCGATTTTTGACAGGTCGAGAATATCGTTAATCAAGGTTAATAGTTGTGTGCCGCTTTCGCTGATAACCCCGGCCGATTCGACCTGATCGGCGGAAAGGTTGTGTTCGTCATTTTCCGCCAAACTCTTGGACAAAATCAAAATACTGTTTAACGGTGTCCGCAATTCGTGCGACATATTGGCTAAAAATTCCGATTTATATTGATTAGCTTGTTGCAGCTGCTCGGCTTTTGCATTGACTTCGGCGAGGACCTCTTTCAGTTGCTTGCTTTGCGTTTCCAGCAATTGATTTTTCTCCAAGGTTTCTTCTTGTTGAGCGCGTAACTCCTCTTGGCTGGATTTCAGTTCTTCATTCTGCGATCTCATTTCCTCCGATTGACTGCGCAACTCTTCGGTGATCGATTGCATTTCAGCGTTGCTTTGTAACAAAGACTGTTGCTGTTCGAGCATGATTTGATCCGCTTTCTTTTTATCGGTGATGTCGCGGGCGGCGGCAAAAATCCCCGCCACCTCGCCTTGGCTGTCGCGGTAGACGCTGGCGTTATACAGCACATCGGTAATTTTGCCCGAAACATGACGAATGGCCAGTGAATAATCGGTGACAAAACCTTTGGAGAACACCTGCTTATAACCGGCACGCGCTTCATCGGGCTCGGTGAAATAATCGCAAAAATCGCTACCGATCAGTTGGTCGCGCCTTACGCCGGTGACTTTCTCGGTCGCCGCGTTCACATCCATGATTTTGCCGTCCACACCGATAGTGACCAAAGGATCAAGACTGGCTTCAATCAAACTACGCGCATAACTGGAGCTGGCCCGTAATTCGGTGACGTCGCGGGCGGCGGCAAAAATACCCGCCACCTCGCCTTGGCTGTCGCGGTAAACGCTGGCGTTATACAGCACATCGGTGATTTTGCCGGTAGTGTGCCGAATGGCCAGCGGATAATCGGTAACGAAGCCTTTGGAAAACACTTGTTGATAACCGGCGCGCGCTTCATCCGGCTCGGTGAAATAATCGCAAAAATCGCTACCGATCAGTTGGCCGCGCGCTACGCCGGTCACTCTTTCGGTCGCCGCATTCACATCCATGATTTTGCCGTCGATACCGATAGTGACCAGAGGATCGAGACTGGCTTCAATTAAACTGCGCGCATAACCCGAACTGGCGCGCAGCTCGGCGGCCTGTTTACTGGTCTCCGCCAACAGCAGGGAATTATGTTCGGCCGCTTGCAAATTGGCGAATTGCAAGCCCAAGGCCGCGGAGGCGGCTTTCAAAAATGCGTGTTGTTTAGCCTGCAATGAGCCCGTCGCGGCCAGTTCCAGCACCGCCAACACTTCATTTTTATGAACAATCGGATAAATGATCAGTTCATGCGGGGCAAATTCCGCCAAGCCGGTGCTGATAATCGTTAAACCGGCGGGCACCGGCGACAGCACCAAGGCCTGATTGCTTTTCGCGCACTGCCCCAATAAACCTACGCCCGGCTCAAATGAAGTCTCGGCTTGATTACTGCGCGCCAGGCCATGAGTGCTGATGCGTTGATAACACCCATTGTCCAATAAATAAACCGCGCCAACGGGGACGTCCAACAAATCGCAGATTAAATGCAAAACCCGTTCCGCCGCCTTGTTGACTGATTTTTCCGCCGACACCGCACTGGTCAATAAGGTGACATTTTCACTGAGCCAGTGCTCCTGTTCCACTTGTTGAACAATGGTATAAAAGGTCTCTGCCGCTTTGGCAATCTCGCCGATTTCGTCGCTGCGATTTAATTCGGGTACCTTGACTTGTTCGCCCTTCGCCAAACGCGTCAGTGCATCAGTAATGCGGATCAAAGGCCGCGTTATAGTGCGCCCGCCCCATACCCCCAAACTCACCGCAAGTAGAATCAAAACCCCCGTGATAAACAATAACGTGCGCTGGATATGATAGTATTCGCGCAATACCTCAGCGTGTTCGATTTTAGTGATAATCCCCCATAGCGCCTTATCGCCCAGCGCGTTGGCAAAGGGGATAAACGGTTTAACCCTCGCTATCACTTCAATACCGCGATAATCCGGCACGATCAGGGTCGCGGTTGTTCCTGCCAATACCGTATCTGCGGGCTTGGCTTTAATCTGTCTTTTTAATATGGTGCTTTCCTTGCTGAAACGGGAATCGGTCAGCATCCAGCTGTCCTTGCCGACCACAATGACCTCGCCGGTTTCACCCAGGCCTGTTTTGTCTATCATCAACTCGCTCATCCCGGCGATGGGCAATTGAATAGCCACCACGCCTAAAAACTGTTGTTTTTCCTTATCGAATATCGGCATAGCAACAAAACTGGCCGGCCGCATGTTGTTGGCCGCATATTGCGAATAATCGGCAAAACCGAGTTGCCCTGGAATAGCATCATGCAGCAACGGCGTGACCGCCCGCGCCAATCCCGAATCCCGCCAAGGGCCGGTGTGTAAATTGGTGGCGAAATCGGCTTCTTTTTTTAGACTGAACACCACATTACCCTGGGCATCGATCAAAAACATATCGTTCCAACCGTAGGCGTCATAGCGACGGTTAAAGAATTCCACAACGGTGCGTTGCAGCTTATCGTAAGCTGCAAGTGAAGCCGGTTTTTGCCCGTCCTGACCGCGTCCTGCCGCCAGGTAATTTTGTTGTAACAGCACTTGAGCATTGTCGCCCACGTTGTGAAATTCCGCGCTCAATTGGCCTAACAAGCCGGCCGTAGTCGATTCGGCCGCCAAAACGGCCATTTGTGCCTGTAGCGTCTCTGCCCAACGGCTCAACGCGCTGTATCGGGCTTCCGATATCGCCGCCAATTTTTCCTTTGCCGCTGTTTCCACGACATCCCGCGTCAAATACGAGGTGACGAGCAAGGCAATGACCATCGTGAACGTGGTCTTGGATAACATTAACAACAATAGTCGGGCTTGGATCTTCACGCGCTTACCTAATTTTCAACGACGGTTCTAAAAATAAGATAACTATAGACGATGTATCGTTGCTTCGATATGAAAATGCGCAACATAAACCCGCTGGGAACGGCATGAATCAGAGGGCCGGGTTTTGTAACCCCGACCCTTACGTTTTGTTATATCTGTGCCTAATGGCTATACTTCACCATCGTAAAGCCTTTCAAACGGGAGACGCTCTCCTAAGCGAGCGTAGCTCGTGGATGCAATAAACGAAGCGCATTGCTCCTAATCCGGTGGAACAAACTTATCCACATCCTTTTCTGCGCCGGGATGCTCGTTTGCCTGGTTGGGGACCTATTAATTCGGAGATGTAATAAATGATACTGTTCTTGCTTGAGTTGCCGATTGTGGTGATGGCGTTGTTGATAATCGGAACGACGGTTGCCTTGGCTTGGTTGATTGTTGAAATAGTCCACCGAACTCATTTGGCGAAACTAAAACCGTCCTTTCGCAACATGCTGCCGCCGTTGGGCGGCGCCATGATGGCCGGCTATGTGATTTTTTCCGCCCTGGTCGCCAACACCATCTGGCATGAAAAGGAATTCGCCGAGCAAGCCGTGCATCAGGAAGCACGCTCGCTCAGCTTTGCGGCCAAAATGGTTGACGCACAACGTTATCCCGAATTCGGCCTGGCGATTGCCAGCTACGCCAAGACAGTAACGCAGCAAGAATGGCAATCTATGTCGGATGGGATCGAAAATACCGGCGCCCAGCAGATCCTCGATAACTTGCACCAGACTGTGTTGACCGGCTTGCCCGGCCTGCCGGAGGAAATACGCAGGTCTCTGACAGCCACCTTGAAAGATGTCGAAATAGCACGGCAAAACCGGCTGATGGCCGCGACCGATATTATTCCCGGCGAAATATGGGTGACCGTGGTAATGACCGCGCTGGTGGTGCTGACCTTTTCGGCATTCGCCCACCAACATGATCTGGTTGCAGCCCGCATTATGGCCAGCCTGTTCGGAGTGATGATCGGATCAATGATGTTTTCGATCATCGCCGTCGATCGCCCTTTTATCGGCAAGGTTGCGATTTCGAATGCAGCGATGATCAAACTATGGGAAAACCGCTGAGACAAGGCCGCCCAATGAACCAAATAGCCGGCATTCGTAAAGGGTGCGCGGTGGCCCTACCGCTACAGAATCTTTTCCAATATCTCCAAGCGTAAATCTGTAACTTTAGGCGTCCATAGCCCGGGATTCACCGGAAATGCTTTGCTTACCCCGGTGCGCCGGTAACCGCGCCGCTGGTAAAATGCGATCAGTTCGTTCCTGCATGCGATCACGGTCATAACCGCTTTATTGACGGCCCAGGTTTCCTGCGCGGCCAGCTCCGCGGCTGCCAACAACTGCTTGCCGATGTCCCGTTCCTGCAATGCGGGGCTTACTGCCAGCATGCCGAGGCAAACCTGCTCCGCCTGTTTCTGCAAATGCACCGAGCCGATCAGTTCCGCTTCAGCCTTGCACAGCAGAAACATCGAGTCTTCACTCGAGATCAAGCGCAGGATCTCTTCAGTATCGGTTCTTAGTCCGGCCAGTAAATCGGCTTCCGTGGTCCAGCCTTGTCTGCTGGACTCGCCGCGATAAGCCGAGTTAACCAGAGCGGCAATCGGCCCGGCATCGTGTTTTTCCGCCCTGAACATCGAGTAAATCAAAGCAATGTCTCCACCGCGTCGCATTCACCTTCGGCCAGTTCAAAGTCAAATAGCGCCAAGTCTTCGCGCATGTGGATTTCCGATGTGGTCCCGGTTAACGGAATAATGCCGATCTGGCTCAAATAGCGGAAAAATATCTGGGCGGCGCTACGCCGGTATTTCACCGCCAGAGCTTTCAGCGTAGGATGAGACAGGACACCGGGATTGGCGGTCAGCGTCCAGAAACTTTGGTAAATGACCCCGTGTTCCCGGCAAAAATTGCGGATAGCCCGGTCGTACCCGGTCTCCGCATAAAAACGGTTCTGGATAACGGCCGGTTTGATCTCGGCATCCCGATACAACCGCTCAAACTGCCCAAAATCGTAGCAATTGCTGATTCCCAACTGTTTGACACCGCCGCTGTGAACGATCTGCTCCATCGCCCGCCATGCTTCCATTGTCTGCGGTGGATTTGCCAGCGGCGAGTGCAGCACCAGGCAATCCAGATAAGTGGTTTGCAGGTTTTTCAGCGAAGCTTGGAATGATTGCGCCACTTGCCCGCCGAGACCGGCGTTCGGATCATAAGGCACGCTCATCGGATCCTGGCCGCTAAGCGGCGTGAATTTGCTTTGCAGATAAAGCTCGCTGCGGTCTATTCCTCGGTGCAGGCAGGCGGCCACGCCGTCCCCGACACCCGCCTCGTTGTAATGCTTGGGTTGGCAGGCGGTATCGATACCGCGAAAACCCAAGCCGATAGCCTGTTCCACCAACGCTGCCGTTGCGTCTTTCTTCCAGGCCGTACCGTAAATAATCCGGGGCATCTGTACGCCGCAAGCGGACGTTAAAAAATCTTTAGGGTTCATAAGCGCTCCAAGGAAAATGTTGGACTCCGATTATCCTCGCACATTAAAGTGCTCCGGGCTACTGCCCGTCTCGTCTTTGACCGCCCGACCCCGCCAACCCGCGACAGGCTAAAATATTGGCTGGCAAAAGTTACGGCAATTCCGCACTGGCAAGCCTAATTTGCATAGGAAATAGTCCCGATAATTTTAAGCGGCGGGAATCGCTGCCCCATTCAGTTTAAGGCTATACCACCCGTCTGATTAGGGAAACCCGTAACTGTCAGCATTTCTGATGCCTTTTCTTGCAATTCGGCTTATTATATCGGCCATTCTTGCCATGGGGCTCCAGTGCGCCTCATGCTTACCAAAAATGATTTATGATAATGCGCTATGAAACCTTATAAATTATTACTGCTTGTGCTGCTAAACTCGTTTGTTGCAGGCTGCGGACAGCCCGGCCCGCTTTATTTGCCGGGACAAGCAGCGCCGATTCATGTAGAACCGGAACCAGCGCCCGAACCGGAAACCAAGCCCGAAAAAAAGAAATAACATGGATCATTTTAATTACCGAAACGGCGAGCTTTTCGCCGAAGACATCGCCGTTCAGGACATCGTCTATAAATACGGCAGCCCTTGCTACATCTATTCAAGAGCTACGCTGGAGCGGCACTGGAAGGCTTTCGATCAGGCTTTTGGCGAGCACGCGCATTTAATCTGTTACGCCGTCAAGGCTAATTCCAATATTGCGATACTCAATCTGCTGGCCCGTTTAGGCTCAGGTTTCGACATCGTCTCTCTGGGCGAATTGGAACGGGTGCTTAAGGCCGGCGGTGATCCTAAAAAAATCGTGTTTTCCGGCGTCGGCAAACGCGAGGATGAAATTCTGGCGGCGTTAAAGATCGGCATCCGCTGTTTTAATATCGAAGTCAGCGGCGAACTGGACCGGATTAACCTTCTGGCCGGACAACTGGGCGTTATCGCGCCGGTGTCTTTTCGGGTAAACCCCGATGTCGACGCCAAAACCCATCCTTATATTTCTACCGGTTTAAAGGAAAACAAGTTCGGCATAGACATTCAACAGGCTTTGACTGAATATCGCCGCGCAGCGGCCATGCCGTATATCAACGTGATCGGCATAGACTGCCATATCGGTTCGCAACTGACCGAAACCCGGCCGTTCCTGGACGCGCTGGATAAAATTCTCGATCTGGTCGCGACACTAAAAGCCGAAGGCATTAACCTGCATCACCTGGATCTGGGCGGGGGCTTGGGCATTTGCTATAAAGATGAACAGCCGCCGGAACCTGCCGAATATATTCAGGCGGTTTTGGCGCGGCTTGGCAAAACCTGTCCTGAGTCTGTCGAATGGACAGGCTTTGAAATCTTACTGGAGCCTGGTCGCGCTATCGTCGGCAATGCCGGTATCCTGGTGACTCAGGTTGAATATCTTAAACCGACTGCCCATAAAAATTTCGCGATCGTCGATGCGGCCATGAATGACCTGGTGCGCCCCTCTTTATACAGCGCCTGGCAGAACATCATCCCGGTAAAC
The DNA here is from genome assembly GCF_036440755.1 of Methylobacter sp. Wu8. Lineage (NCBI taxonomy): Bacteria > Pseudomonadati > Pseudomonadota > Gammaproteobacteria > Methylococcales > Methylococcaceae > Methylobacter > Methylobacter sp. Wu8. The sequence continues at coordinate 39,573 of NZ_JAZGVT010000071.1, forward strand.
CTGCAAAGTAACGCCGAGGAAACAACCTGGGATATTGTCGGCCCGGTCTGCGAAACCGGCGACTTTTTGGGCAAAGACCGCCCGCTTAAGATTGCTCCGGGCGATTTGCTGGCGATACGCTCATCCGGCGCCTATGGCTTTACCATGAGTTCAAATTATAATTCCAGGCCGCGTCTGGCTGAGCTGATGGTTGATGGAAGCAGCCTGCACTTGATCAGGGAAAGGGAAACCATTGCGCAGCTTTGGGCCGGCGAACATTTGTTACCGTAGCGCTTTAAAACTCACTTACCTAAATAAACACCGACTAAATGATCAACTTCACTAAAATGCACGGCCTCGGCAATGATTTCGTGGTCATTGACGCGATCAATCAGCAGGTAGCTTTAACGCCTGAGACAATCCAGCTGCTGTCCGACCGGCACTTCGGCATAGGCTTTGATCAGCTGTTACTGGTCGAAAAACCGGTCAGCGCCAACGCCGATTTCAAATACCGTATTTTTAACGCGGACGGTGGCGAAGTCGCCCAATGCGGCAACGGCGCACGCTGTTTTGCCCGTTTTGTCCGCGATAAAAAGCTGTCGGCCAAAGATGAAATCCGCGTCGATACCAATTCAGGCCAACTATTGCTGCGTTTTGACGACGATAACCTGGTCACTGTCGATATGGGCGTACCCCGGCACGCCCCCGCCCAAATTCCGCTGCTGGCGGAAGAAGAATCCCGCTTCTATACCGTACTGGTTAACGGCACTGAAAAAGCCTTCGGCGCCGTTTCGATGGGCAATCCGCACGCCGTCATTCAAGTCACGGACATTAAAACCGCGCCGGTAGCCGAATTGGGCAAAGCCCTGGAAAGCCATGCGTTTTTCCCGGAACGGGTCAATGTCGGCTTCATGCAGGTCGTCGATCGCCAGCACATTAAGCTGCGCGTATTTGAGCGCGGCGCCGCGGAAACTCTCGCTTGCGGCAGCGGCGCTTGCGCCGCCGTGGTCATCGGCATTGAACACAATCTGCTGGATCACACCGTCAGCGTCGAGCTACCCGGCGGCACACTGACCATCAGCTGGCCGGGCCGCGATCAACCGGTTTTAATGACGGGACCTGCCATTTCTGTTTTTGAAGGACAAATAACCTTATGAGCGAACAACCCGCTGAACTCACGTCAGCCCAAGTTGAAGACTATCTGCGCAAACATCCCGAGTTTTTCCACGAACATTTGAATTTGCTGGAGCACATGAGTATTCCTCATCCTACCGGCAGCGCCGTCTCGCTGATCTCAAAGCAGTTGGAGCTGTTCAGAAGCCGGCATCATGACATGGAAAACCAGCTCACCGCGCTGATAGAAATCGCCAGGGATAACGATACCTCTCTGAACCGCATGCACAAACTTACTCTGGCGCTGTTGGACGCGACAACGCTGGAAGAGGCCGTCGCCAATCTCGATACCGTGCTGTCGGAATATTTCTTAATCGACTTTGTTGCGGTGCGCATCATCAAACACAATCCAGACACCGCTCTTAGCAATCTCTTTATTGAACCGGACAGCAAGGACCTGGAACCGTTCGCCAACGAACTGGCCGGCAACCAGCCCAAATGCGGCCGCCCGACGATGGCTCAGGCCAGAGTATTGTTCGGCGAATCGGCGTTCGAAGTGAAATCCTGCGCGATCATTCCGATGGCGTTTACCGAATTGGAAGGCATTTTAGCCATCGGCAGCCGCGAAGAAGGCCGCTTCCATTACAGCATGGGCAACCTGTTCTTGAATCAAATGAGCGAAATCATCGGCACCCGGCTGATCACTTTATTGCAGGAGCGGAATCCTTAACATGCATCCCGATGCCGAGCTTATGCTGGCTGACTTTTTCAAGCAACTCACCGTCGAAGTTCGCGCCTCGGAACACACCGTAAAAAGTTACCGGCGGGATATTCAACACCTGTCCCGCTATTGCAAAGATAAAGCCATCAGCCAGTGGGCCGACCTGAAACTCACGGACATTCGCGCCCACATAGCAGGAAGACACCGCAAAGGCCTGAGCAGCAAAAGCCTGCAACGCGAGCTGTCCGCTATTCGCAGTTTTTATAATTACCTGTTAAAACAAGGTCAGACCAGCGTCAATCCCGCCCAGCATATTCAAGCGCCCAAACAAGCCAGAAAGCTGCCAAAAACGCTGGATGTCGATCAATTATCCGGTTTGCTGGATGCCGGAACCAGCTCGCTGCTCGAAATCCGCGACTTGGCCATGTTCGAATTATTCTATTCGTCCGGCCTGCGGCTGAGTGAGCTGTCGGCACTAGACTTGACCGACCTGGACTTGCCGGACAGTACGCTGACTGTACGCCTAGGCAAAGGCGGTAAATCGAGAATATTGCCGGTAGGCGGCAAAGCCGTTACCGCTATCGAAAACTGGCTACAGCAACGCGCCGTAAAAATTCCTGCCGCCGAGCCTGCGTTATTTGTTTCAGCGCACGGAATCCGGCTCGGCCAACGCAATATTGAATTAAGACTGAAACGGTGGTGTATAAAAAAAGGCATTGCCGAACATATACATCCGCACATGCTGAGACATTCTTTCGCCAGCCATTTACTTGAATCCAGCCAGGACTTAAGAGCCGTTCAGGAACTGCTCGGACACAGCAATATCAGCACGACCCAGATATACACCCACCTGGACTTTCAACATCTGGCTGAAATCTATGATAAAGCGCACCCGAGAGCCAAAAAAAAACCGTTATAGCGGCTTGCGCCATAAGCACATAAGCAAAAAACCTGCTACCATGTAGCCAATTTTTCATATAAAAATGCAATAAGGGCGAAATATTTTTTGACCCTCGGAAACCTCTTTACGGGACATCGAAAATGGCGGCAAACGATACACTGAACGACATAAAATCTAAAGGAATACTCTGGGGCTTTGGCGTTTTCATCCTCATCGTACTCATCATCCTGTTCTTTCTGGGCGCCTGGTGGGGCAGGGAACCGGATCAGTTTAATGTGATGGATGAAGCCGTAAAGCGCGCCGAAGAAACCCACTCCACCGAAAGCATACCTGTCGGTTATGTCTATACCAACACCCTGGCCCATATCGCCGAGGTCCTGCTGCATAAAAGCGGCGGTTATATTACTAACGACGTCGCCCCTCCCGGCGTGTTTCTGGACAACATTTCCAACTGGGAATACGGCGCATTGGTCATGCTGCGCGACGCCACCTCGGCATTAAGAAACCACTTTGCCAGAGATCAGTCCCAATCGGCCGAAGATCCTGATCTGGCGATTGCGGAACCTTATTTTTACTACGAAAACGACTCTTGGGCTTTGCCGTCAACCGAAGCCGAATATGAAAAAGGCGTCGAGGCTCTGCATAAATATATGGAGCGCCTGCAAAAATACGGCGGCCCCATCAAAAGAGCGCAATTTTATTCCCGGGCCGACAATTTGTGGCAATACACCGAGGTTGTGATCAAGCGCCTGGGCGGACTTTCCACCCGCTTGACCGCGAACAGCGCCGGCGGCAACTACGGCCCCGGACTCACCGAACTTGAGAAAGAAGCAGCCGATGAAAAAGGCACCTCCGTAGCTAAAGTAGGCTGGTTGGAGATTGACGACGTTTTCTATGAAGCGCGCGGTGCAAGCTGGGCGTTATTGCATATCCTCAGGGCGGTCAAACATGATTTTGAGGATATTTTGCTGGACAAACGGGCCATGCGTACCGTTGACATCATGATTAAGGCGCTGGAAAACGCCCTGACCCCTATTTTAAGCCCGATGATTTTAAACGGTAGCGGTTACGGTCTTTTCGCCAACTACTCCCTGTCCATGGCAAATTATATCGCTCGCTGCAATGCGGCGGCGCTTGATTTGCGCGACATTATGAACCGAGGTTAAGACGATGGACGAACAGATCAACTACAACCTGACGCAACTTGGCACCTGGAAAAGAATCTTCTTCATGCTGGTTTTTGCGGCTATCGGCGGACTGGTCAGGATGCTGCTTTGGGCCGTTATCCTATTGCAGGTGGCGTCAACGCTGCTTACCGGAAAAGCCAACATCAACATCCTTAATTTCGGGCGCAGCCTGTCGATTTACACGTACCATATTTTGCTGTTCCTGACGTTCAATACCGAAGTCATGCCCTTTCCTTTCTCCGACTGGAACATGACCGCGGAACTGAACTTGCCGGAATCGAAAGACTCCGCAAAATAATCCAGTGGCTAGAAAAATACGACTGCATGGATGCAGGAGCTAGAGCAACGCAGGAGCAGTTGCCGAGAACACGGATGACACGGATTTGACTGATCAACACTGATAGCCCGTAAAATGCATAGTGAACTTGGCTTTTTTGAAAATCCGTTTAAATCCGCCTAATCAGTGTCATTCGTATCCATTGGATTAGCGCTTGTTGACTAACTACACTCGATGAACTCTACCCGCAAAATCATTCATATCGATATGGATGCATTTTTTGCGGCCGTAGAGCAGCGCGATTTCCCGCAATACCGCAACAAGCCGATCATCGTCGGCGGCGCCCCCCACTCTCGCGGCGTCGTCGCTACCTGTAGCTACGAAGCACGGAAATACGGCGTCCATTCCGCGATGCCCTCGGCTCATGCCTATCGTTTATGCCCGCAGGCCATTTTTGTAAAGCCCCGCTTCGACGCTTATCAGGAAGCTTCGCTGGCCATTCGCAAGATCTTTGCCGACTACACCGATCTGTTTGAACCCCTGTCCCTGGACGAAGCCTACCTGGATGTCAGTAACGCCAGCCTGCATCAAGGCTCCGCGACCTTAATCGCCAAAGCCATCAAGGCGGCGATTAAGCGGGAAACCCAGCTGATCGCTTCGGCCGGCGTTTCTTATAACAAATTCCTCGCCAAGATCGCCTCGGACATCAATAAACCGGACGGGCTTTATTTGATCACGCCGGAACAGGGCGAAACCTTTGTCGAACAACTACCGGTCGAAAAGTTTCACGGCATCGGCAAGGCGACCTCGATAAAAATGCACTCGCTGGGCATCAAGACCGGCAAGGACCTGAAGGAGTTGCCGCTGGAAATGTTGCAGCATTATTTCGGCAAGGCCGGTTTGCATTATTACAGCATCTCAAGAGGCATAGACAACCGCCCGGTCAATAACTACCGGATCAGGAAATCGGTGGGCGTGGAAATTACTTTTCAGCAGGATATTAAAGCTAGACAGGAGGTCATCGCGCAGTTGCAAGACTTGATGGAAAAGGCATTGAGTAAAGTTACCGAGAAGCAGCTGGTCGCCCATACCCTGACCGTAAAAATCAAATATCATGATTTTGTCCAGATCACCCGCAGCCGGACGCTGCCGCAGACTATTACTGCGGCAGCGGCGATACCCGCCATTCTTGAAGACTTATTGAAAAATACCGATATAGGCAGGCGCAATGTCCGCTTGCTGGGGATTACGCTGTCCTCACTGGAAAGCAAATCCGGGCAGGCTCATTTCCGGCAAATGGATTTGTTTAGCGATTGTTAGAGATGATGAATGACAGTCAACTAAAGGGCGGGGAAATTACAAACATCCCAATTTAGGATAGTAAAACGATCTGCCGCTCACTAGATCCAGAATGCATCCAAGACTATTTTCCGATAAAAGTTCCTGAACTTGGCAAATCACAATACAGATTACTATGGGCGTTAGAATAGTGTTTGGAATATGTCGCTCTTTGGGATACCATGCCTCAACTCGTCGTATACACAGGCTCTACATCCAGAAAGAGGCTCAACCATGATCGGATCTATCAATGCGCATTCCACAACTTCAACGAGCGGCGCTACGGCATCCAAGGCGACGTCAAAAGCTGAACCTACTTCCGGCGCCCCGGAAAATCAGAGTGCTACGAATACACAGACCAGCAGCACACAGACAATTTCCACCTTGGGCCGACAACTGGCGGACAGCGCCAGCCGTGCAGAGGCGCGAGACAGAACACTCAGTCGTTCGGAATTGGCCGACAAAGCAACCTCTTTGCTGGATCAAATACTCGGTGACGTCTACCAAGCTAACAAAGCCAAGTACAACAGCGAGGTTCCTAAAACTGACGACCCAGAATTATTAGCAAGAGCCAAGCAAGCAACGGAATTCGTCACCAGCTCGGACAGGGGGAGCAGATCGGTGAAAAACCCTTTTGGCAGTCTGTCGAATGAACAACTGACAAACATCATCTATGACGACAATGGAAGCTACACCGTCAATGAACGCAGAGCGGCTTACTACGAATCGGATGACAGGGAACAGGCTTGGCGTGTAAAAGTGGCTGCCCAAGCCATGGATGAATATAACCGGACAGGAAAACTGACCAATTTCTTCCGCTCCGTCCTTGACCACTTCAAGGGCCTGCCCGCAATCGAGCAGGCGCAATACCCGAAAAATTACGCCAGCGACCTGGAATCGAAAATCAGCCTGGACTTCAACTACCGCACGCACCGGGCGGAAGGGAAAAGCGAAGAGCCCATGAACCTGATTAAGATGCTATTCGACCAAAGCCAAAAACAACTCAGCCGACTTTCCCAAGAAAAAACTAACCCTGATTCACCCACCAACTATTAAGGAGTAATCCATGAAATTTTTACCCACGCTGCTCGCCGTCACCTCCGTTTTTGCCGCCACATCCGCAATTGCGGGACCGCCCGTAACGGTGACGTTCAAGAACCAAGCTACCGCAGAAGCAACCTACACCATTATTACCAGCAACGAAACCAGCACCTATGCGAATGCTTCCCCCAAGCCGGTAACAAAAAGGCCTGCCGGAAGCAACGATGTCTACACCGTCACCAGCCTGATCAGCCCGGACGTAAACTATGCAAACGTCCGCTATAAAATAGGCTCCAAAGAGTGCGTGTTCGGCACAACCTTTGTCAATGCGCTACAACCCGGCGGCTACAAGATCCCGAAATGGAACAAGACCGCGACGGGTAGCGGCGGAGCGATCTGCACCGCCACCATTACCTCGACCAACTTGAGCACCTATGCCTGGACGGTCGATTTTGTAATGAAATAGGCAACTCAGCCGACGCGTTTATATAGCCTGGTGATTTTTGCCAGGCTTTTTTATTCCGGCCGGAGCGTTTTTCGCACATAACCGAGTTTAAATCCGAATACCTTTTAGGCCCACAAAGGAGTACAGCCATGATCGGTTCCATCAACGCATATTCCACAACCCAGTCAGGCGGCGCTACTGCATTCAAGGCGGCCTCGAAAACCGAGCCGGCTTCCGGCGCCCCGGAAAATCAGAGCACCACGAATACACAGACCAGCAGCACGCAGACGATTTCCACCTTGGCCCGACAACTGGCGGACAGTGCCAGCCGTGCAGAAGTGCGGGACAAAACTCTCAGCCGTTCGGAATTGGCCGACAAGGCAAAAAGTCTTCTTAGTAAAATATCGGGAGACTCTTATCAAGCCAACAAGAAAACACACGACAGCGAAGTTCCTAAAACCGATGACCCAGAATTATTGGCCAGGGCCAAGCAGGCCACAGAATTTGTTAATAGAAGCAGCAATAACGGCAATGAAAAAAATCCCTTTGTGGGTCTATCCAGGGAGCAATTGGCAAACGTTATTTATGACGATAGTGGAACCTACACTGTCAATGAGCGTCGTGCAGCCTGGATGGAATCGTCCAAGCAAGAGGAAGAATGGAGCAGGAAAGTAACAGCCCAAGCCATGGATGAATACAACCGGACAGGAAAAATGACCAATTTCTTCCGCTCCGTCCTTGACCACTTCAAGGACCTGCCCGCTATCGAGCAGGCGCAATACCCGAAAAATTACGCCAGCGACCTGGAATCGAAAATCAGCCTGGACTTCAACTACCGCACACACCAGGCGGAAGGGAAAAGCAAAGACCCCATGAGCCTGATTGATGAGCTATTCAGCCAAAGCCCGAAAGTTTGGTGATCTTCGCCGGGCTTTTTTATTACGGCCGGAGCGTTTTTTGCACGTACCCCGGCTTAAGCCCGAATACCTCTACGCCTTCCGTGGTGACCCGTCCTGCCTTCACCGTGACGCGTTGCGCTTCCTTGTCTTCCGCATCGCTATATTCCACGAACAACTGCTGACCTTCTTTCCGGATCGCCTCGGGAGGTATGACAATAGCACTGTCATTTTGGTAAATCACGATTGACAGCTTGGCACTCATGCCCAACTTGAGATGTTTCTGTTGCTCGGCAGTCAGCGGCGGCATGGTTACCATGACTTCGTAGCTTACCCCGGCGGAACCCGGCAAATCGGATGTCACGACCTGGGAACCCACCGAGGCAACGTTTCCGCTCAGTGCGATACCATCGAAGCCATCGCCGGTAATTTCGACCGGCTGTCCTTCCTGGATTTGGTTGATGTCGACCTCTTCCACCTTCGCCACGACCCGGAGCTGTTCCAAATTCGCCAGGCCGAAAAGCGGCTGCCCCTGACTGGTACGAGCGCCGCGTTGCACGGGTTCAGTCGGCTTGTCGGATGCAGCGCCGGGCACGCGCATGACGATTCCAGCGAACGGCGCAGTCAGTTCGCGCCGAGCTTGCAATGTACGCAAAGCGTCGTACTTTGCCGTCGCATTGGCAAGTTCCATTTCGGCAATCTGCCGGTTTTCACCGTTTCCCTTGCTCAAGACCTCCTGCAACTCGGCTTGTGCGGCAGCCAAGTCGATACGTTGCGCCTTCGCCTGTTGCTCCAATGCGTCGACTTCCATGCGCGGCACGATACCGCGCGCCAACAAGGTACTGGTTTCAGCCAATTTAAGCTCAGTATCGTTCAAGTTCATTTGGACGCTAGCCACTGTCCTGCGCACCCGCGCGACTTCCAAACCTTGCGGCCAGTGCTCCAGATCATGCACGGCGCGTTTCGCTTTCAACAAGCTGGACAGCGCTTCACGCAGCTGAATCTCCAGTTGAGCGGTATCGAGTCGCAGCAGCGCCTGTCCGCGTTTAACCCGCAGGCCTTCCTCGACGAGTTTTTCCTGTACGGTGCCGTCAAAGGGTGCCGTAAAAGTGACGAGGGATGCGGGTTCAAGACGCCCCACCAGCCCCAATCGCAAGATCATCGGTTTTGGCTCAACAGGCAGCCACTGCGGCTCCGGCGCCTTAACCGGCTCACTGGGCTGGTAAACGATGACGGCACCGCTCAGGGCCAGCAATATGCCGGCGGTCAGCAGCCCTACCTTGAGTGGCCGACCCAATTGGCGGCGCGATTTAGTCGTTAAGTGCAATGTCCCAGCTCTCCAAAGTCATCCCCAGTTTTTCGTCCAATAATGTCTGCGCATTCAGGTAGGCAATCAGCGCATTAAGCTGGGCGTTCTCTGCGTTACGCAGGTCCGTCTCGAAACTCAATACCTGAAAATTACTGGAACGCCCTACTTTCAATTTGTCGCGCTCGATTTCCAGTTTGCGCAATGACAGTTCCCGCGCACGCTGGGCAATCTCATACTGCCGCCAGCGCGTTCCAACATCGCGCACGGCATCGCCAACATCGCGTTCCAGTCGTTGCTGCATTTCGGTGAGCCGGGTAGCCTTATCCCGGACATCAACCTCGGCCCGGATTTCGCCCTGGCGCGGTCGCAAATCCCCGATAGGGATATTGACTTGAACACCCCCGTACTGATCCCATTGTCGATTGACGTTACCGCTCTGATCGCCAAGAACCCTGTCACGTAATTGGCTTGCACCGCCGACCAACGAAACATCCCACAGTCGTTGGTTTTTGGCTACCAGCAGGTTAATCGCCGCCTGCTCGCTGGAAATCACTTGCATCAAATAGTCCGGCTGGTTTTCCAGTGCAACACGTAAAGCCTGGGCCGCATTGAGGTCGACACGCTTGGCCTCCAGAGCATCGCTCGCTCGCACCTGGGTATTCAAATCAACCGACAGAAGCTGCAGCAACCCCCGTCGGCCGGCATCGAGCTGGTTGGCGGCCTCTTCAACGCCAAGCTCCTGAGTGGCGGCATCGGCCTCGGTTTGCACGATCTCGAACTCGGCCATGCGGCCAGCCGCGATCAAAGCTTTGTTTACTTCCATCAACTGCTGCGAACGCGCCAGCGCGTCACATGCGATGCGCAACCGCTCTTGTGCGCGCAGCAACTCCCGATAGGCTACCGCGATCTGCGTGACGGTCTGCGAAACGGTGGATTTCAGACTGAGCCGGTTAGCCTGTTCGCCCAAACGAGCAAGGCGTACCGGCGCTGTGGTAACTTCCGGGCCGGCATCGCGTAATAGCGGCTGGATGACGCTGAAGGTCAGCCCGTTGCTCTGGTAGTGACCGTTACGATCAGTCTGGTTGATGAGCGTCCATGACAAACTAAAGCGCGTACCCCATTCGCTCAACAGGGTTGTATTGGGCGACAGTGCGTTGTTGCGATAACGGTTATCCTGGTTATGTCCCATGAGGTAACGCCCGCTCAATAGCAGTTTGGGCGTGAATTGGTCCTCGGCCACCCGCAAATCGAACTTCTGTGCAATGCGCTGCAAGAACGCACTGCTAATGGCGCGGTTATCGCGCAATCCCAGAAACACGGCATCGGTCAAGCTCAGATCGACTGTTTGATCATTCAAGGAAGCCGACAGTTTTCCCGGCATCGTCGCCCGTGACGGTTCTAATGTCTCCGAGCCCCGCGCCGGGTTGTGAAGAATCAGACCGAAAACCACGGCGATAGCGACGAAACTTGGCCTATACATTGCGTAGCGCCTGTACGGGTTGCAGCCGGGAGGCGGCGATAGCTGGATACAAGCCGAAAAACAGCCCGATCAGCAACGAGCTGCCACAGCCAAAAAGCAAGGATTCGGGAACAAACGTAAATTGCCACCCCGAAACGCGCGTAAAAACGTAGGCGACGGCAAGCCCCAGCAATGCCCCCAGCAGCGCCCCGACCACGGACAGGGTTCCCGCTTCCAGTAAGAACAAGCTGCGAATATCGCGCGGACGAGCTCCCAAAGCCATGCGAACACCGATCTCTATCCGCCGCGCCGAGACATTCATCAACATGACATTCATCACGCCCACACCGCCCACCAGTAGGGAAATGCCCCCTAAGCCGGCGAGCAGATAGGAGAACATATTGGCCTGGCGCTTGAGGCCATCGAGCAAGTGTTGCGGTATTTGTACCTCCACCTCGCGACCATCCAGCCAGCCGATCAGGTAGTTGTGCAATACCTTCGCCGTGGCGGGCAGGTCGGCGGTGGCGGCTACCTTGCCGATTACGCTGCCGATTTCCGGGGCTGACAGCACACGGCGCATGCCTTCGATGGGTAGTATCACTGATTCGTCAACGGCCACCGGGATCAAGGGACTGGCAGGCAAACTTTCGGCAATGCCGATTACCTGAAACAAATAGTTTTCGATTTGCAGCAGGTCGCCTATTTGTAGAGGATTTCCCTTGGCACCAAGGTCGCGGGCGACTCGCGCCCCAACCACGACAAAGGTTTCCCGATGATCGAAGTCGGACAGGAAGCGGCCTTCCTGGATTTGCAGGCCTACGGCTGAAGCCAAGTCGGCGCTGGTGCCGACAAGAGTAGCCTCTGCGGCTTGACCATTGAAGCTTACACGCGCCGAATGTATTGTGATTGGGGCGACATGCGCGATGGCCGGCACCGCTTCTTTCAGCGCATCGGTATCCAGGGTTGACGGAAACGGACGATTATCCTGCGGAGAATGTGGAAAACTGACGACCAAGATGTCGGTGCCCATATCATTGAAGGCGCGGATCGATTCATCGGCCGCATTACGGCCGATATTAAGCAGAGCAATGATTGACGCGCTGCCTACGACAATGCCCAACAGCGCCAGCATGGATTGCCGCCCCAGCAGGCGCAGGCTGTCAAGGGATTCGGCAAGCAATTGCGATGGCGACGGGCCATGACGGTGAAGAGCACTTTTATTCATATCTGCCTGCTTCCGGGACGGATAGTTCGTGCAATCCCCCGTCGATAACTTCAACCCGCCGATCCAACTGCTTTGCCACCGAGGCGTCGTGCGTCACCACGGCCAGCGTAACCCCCTGCTCGCGGTTGAGTGTCAATAGCAAGTCCATGACGTCGGCGGCGCTCGTGCCGTCGAGGTTGCCGGTAGGCTCATCGGCCAGGATGATGGAGGGATCGCCGATCAGGGCACGCGCTATCGCTACGCGCTGACACTGCCCGCCGGACAATTCTGCAGGTCGGTGCGCGGCATGGCCGGCCAAACCTACCCTCTGCATTTGGCCTAATGCATGCGCACGCGCTTCGTGGCGCGACATTCCACGGTAAGTTAATGGCAAAGCCACGTTGTCCAACGCGGTGAGGTGCGGCAAGAGATTGAATGCCTGGAAAACAAAACCGATCTCGCGGTTACGAATCGCCGCCAATTCATCCACGCTTGCAGTCAGCATGTCCTGTCCGGCGAAGTGGAATCGACCGGATACTGGGCGATCAAGCAGCCCAAGAATATTAAGCAGCGTACTTTTACCAGACCCTGATGCGCCGAGGATAGCGCACGTCGTGCCTTGCCAGAGGTTTAGGGAAATGTTCCTCAGTACAGGAATTACTCGATCTCCAATATGGTAAGACTGGTTGATACCTTCCAAAGCCATTAGGATTTGCGCACTACATTTTGATGAACTGTTCATAGTGGTATCACTAGTCGTTTCGAAAAACGGATTGCATTGGATGCTAAGCGCATGCCGAGGCTGGGGTACGGATACGCCAAGGTTTTTAGCCACGTCTTTGAGCAACATGCCGTTCGCCAGCAATTTCTCGAAGCAATAGGGTCAAGTCTTGCATTGTGCATTTTTGTTTTTGAGAAGATAGGGTCTTGCAAAATAACATGAGCCGGGTGGGCAACAGCTTTTTGTTGCCCACCATTTTGCGCATGGTGGTCGGGCATAATCAGCATGTCCGACAACGGCTAAATTGAGTGGGTTAATTCAATATAAGACCCGTTATTAAGTTCATTTGTAACATACTAACACCGATTACCCGGCGGATTAATCGGCTTTGGCAATATCTTTTGCACCTTTTAATTCCTGTTCTTTTAAATTTCGTTTAGCAGCTAAATCGTCCAGTTGATGTTATAGCGTGGTGGTGATCGTGGTTTTTTAAGCTTAGAAGCTCTAACAAATGCCGCGTAAAAACCGGTGTACCTCGGTAATTTTGATAAATACCTCGGCGGTAGCGGTTAGGCGCTCATAATCCTTGGAAAGCCGTCTGGAATTCCCAAGCCAGGCAAAAAAGCGCTCAACAACCCATCGCGACAAACTTGCCTCGCATGGCGTCAGTCCGTTTAACAATGGTAAGGTTCCAGTTGAACATGTTTTTTGCCCATTCGACTAAAACGCCGCTATAACCGCCATCCGCCAAATTATACTCAAGGCAGCAAACATCGCGTACAGCCGGATCATGAGCAACCGAACGCCGCGCCGATCTTGTATACCCGCTGAATGAACGCACACCGCGAGCAGATTCCCCATCGTATCGACCGTGATATGACGTTTTCTCCTTTTAATCTTTTTTCCTGCGTCAAAACCGCGTTGCTAGCCTAGTCCCGTTGTTTTTACCGATTGTGCATCAATAATGGCCACCGTCGGTCGCGCGTTTTTCCCGGATTGGACCCGGTAGGTTTCACGAAAGAGCGTTAATGCTTTATCCCATACGCCCAGAGAGTTTCCATGTCCTAAAGTATCCGTAAACTGAACTCCAAGGTGCAAAATCCGCCGGTAGCATCCGCCATTGGCAGCCTGTCTTGGTGATGTAGAGAATGGCGTTAACGATTTCGCGAAACGGATAGCTTCACGGCCTACCGCCTATTTTTGGGGCACATGCAATTTCGAGTACTGGACATAATAACTGCCATTGCTCGTCGATTAAATTCGTCAAGTACGACCGCCAGTCCCCCCTAGGCCAAAATTGTTGCAGCTTAAACGATCGTTTAGGTTTACCGGCATGATCCAGAACCGCAGGTACCTGCACGGTCAGGTCGTGGCAAAAGCCCCTCCATCGAAAACCCCAATGCACTAGACAGCGCGTTGGCCAGTGGGCGAGCGCACAGCCCGCTGAGCTTGGCAGCGGCTCACTTTACGTGAGGGCGAAAAAGGCTTGTTGGTTGCCGATTACCTGCACACCCAGGTTTGGGTATGGGATGGCGAAGAAGAAAAGGCCCGCTGCTGGCATCTCTTGGTGCGCCGGGAAGTCGGCGCGAACTGCATCCCCACTTTTGTTTATCGAATGCGCCGCTGGATACGGCTTGGCAAGAGTTGGCCCAAGTACAGGCGCAACGCTTCTTCATTGAACACAGGCTTCCGGGAAGCGAAAAGCGAATGTGGCATGGCCGATTATCAAGTTCGCCGCTGGGATGCCTGGCATCATCATGTGACCTTGGTGATGCTGGGAACGCTATTTCTGGTTAAACAGAAGAAAGCCGGACGCCAACAGTGGCCTCTGGTGTCATTCAACGATTTGGTCACAGCGCTTGAGCGTCTACTCCCACGAAGGCAACTGACGGCTGAAGAATAGCGGACATTATTAACAAACGCCACTATCTGCGTCAAAAGGCCAAGGAATCACATGCCAGACGATCTCAAGTGGCGCGTGAATGAATATGACAAAGTAGAATCAAGTCTTAATTGGTAATTCGATGCCGCCATTCAGCATGAATGGCATCAGATGCTGTCAGCTATCAAAAGGCATAAATTGAAGCAGTGTACGCAAGTTTTCGAAGAAAGTCCGCCTAGAGGGTGCTGAACTTCGGACTGCGCGGTAAGCCGCGTCCAGCCATTCCAGCGCGGTATGGGCGAGGAAAGCCAACAGGTTGAGCGTGGCCAGAAAGTTGGACAAATGCCGCTTGCCATGGGCAAAGTTATGGTCGAAATGATAACCGTGGTTCTTGAGGACATTGTTGTTTTCATTCTCGACTTTCCAACGAGCACGGCCTGCGCGACGGTTTAACAGTGTTTCCGGTGCGATAGGATCGAGGCGGTTGCCGATTTGGCTCGTCGAGGGGATTTGATGAACGCCGAAAACCGATTGCGCATTGTTCCGGTTGTGGTGCGTTTGCATCCGCCGCTGATAGTCCAAAAAGGACGGGCTTTGAGTAAAAAAGACCGAGAACGCGCTAAACGTGCTGCGTATCTGGTCAACTAAGTTCAAGTCCATTTATTTTGTGCTGATGAGGCTTTGTTCTGGAGCGTTGATAAAATCTTTATTCTAGCAGGGTTTTAAATTGGGAATTGCTGTCATCATCCGGCTCGCCTTCAACCTGAAATAACTCTTTCAACCGGCGATATAACAGTCGGGACGATTTAGGCGGCTTACCGGCTTCGGCTTCTTTTTGGGCATTGCGCAATAACTGCCTTAATAACTGACGGTCGGCATGCGGCTGTTCGTCCAGCAACTCGGTCAAGGCGTCATTGCCTTCGGCGATCAACCGGTCCCGCCAACGCTCGACAATATGATGCTCCCTGACCGCGTGGGCGCTTTTATTTTTGATACGCGCCAGTTTCTCTAAAATAGGTTCCGCATCTATTTTATGAAGCTGGCCTGCAATAAACTTCAGCAGCCGTTTTCTGGCGCCTTTATGCGGCATGCCGGACACTTCGACAACGGCTTTATTGATGACCTCGGGAAGCTCGAGCGTTTTTAATTGCCCCGGCGATAACTCGGACATTTCTTCGCTGACCGCAAAAAGCGCCGCCATATCTTTCTTTATTTGCGTCTTATTAGGCCGGATTGCGTAATATTCAATCTCTTCATCATCGTATTCGTATTCTTCATTCATTTCATATCAAACCATTGCGATTAAAATAACACCCAGCACCGGCGCCGCTGCTCAATGCGATTAGTTCATTTTACAGCATTTTTAATCCGCCTGTTTTTTGCTCGGCAACCACTTCTCGTCCAACGGCTGCAAGCCAGTCAATCAATAAGCTCCACGCAATAAAAAACCGGCAGCTCCTGATTAGAAACTGCCGGTTGTTGCCTGGTAATAATTTACTTGGCTTTTTCGTCTACTTTTTTATCTGTCTTTTGCTCCGCAGCAGCGGCATCGCTTAACAAAATATCGTTCCTGATCTTTTCGACGGTTTTCGCGCCGATTCCATCAACGTTGACTAAATCATCCGCAGTTTTGAATGCGCCTTTTGCTTCCCGGTACTTAACAATAGCTTCGGCTTTTTTCAGGCCTATGCCCGACAAAGCTTCCCCTATGGTTTTTGCATCAGCGGTATTGATGTTTACAGGCGAGGCAATGGCATTAAATGAGAAAAAGGCGGCGCATAACACTATTAATCTTTTCATCTTTATTTTCCTATTATAAAAAATTATATGATTTATGATTTGTGAATAGTCTTATATAGCCAACCAAGATAATTATTAACCATTCGCCGCTTAGTTTAGACGCTTGCCGCGCAAATACAACTTTTTATCTTCCGATCGCGTAATAAGCCAGCCCGCTGCGTTTGACCATCTCCGGCTCATACATATTGCGACCGTCAAAAATCACTTTGTCCTTCAGCTGTTGACTCAGCATATCGAAATCAGGGCTGCGGAATTGCTTCCATTCCGTAACAATCACCAAAGCATCGGCTTGTTTTAGAGTCTCCTTGGGCGACTCGCAGAACTTAAGCCCCGGCTTGTCCCCATAAAGCCGCCGCGCTTCTCCCAACGCCTCAGGATCAAAGGCCTGAACCGTCGCACCGGCTTCAATCAAAGCTTCCAGCACAACCCGGCTAGGCGCGTCGCGCATGTCATCGGTATTGGGTTTAAACGCCAATCCCCACAGGGCGAATACCTTGCCGGTTAAATGACCTTGATAATACTCGCTGATCTTTTCGAACAAACGGTGTTTTTGCCGATTATTGACACGCTCTACCGCATTAAGCAGTTCCGCATCATAACCGTATTCCTTTGCCGTTCTTTCCAGCGCTTTTACATCTTTGGGAAAACAGGAGCCGCCATAACCGCAACCGGGATAAATAAAACTGTAGCCGATACGGCTGTCGGAACCTATGCCGTGTCTGACATGCTCGATATCCGCGCCCAAACGCTCGGCCAGATTCGCCAGCTCGTTCATAAAGCTGATTTTCGTCGCCAGCATCGCATTCGCGGCATACTTGGTTAATTCGGCAGAACGGACATCCATCGTGATGACCCGCTCGACACTACGGTTAAACGGTGCATACAGCGCTTTCAGCAATTCCGCCGTTCTGGGGTTGTCGGTGCCGATAACAATCCGGTCCGGCTTCATAAAATCATCCAGCGCCGCGCCCTCTTTCAGGAATTCGGGGTTTGAAACCACATCAAACTCCAGCTCTTTGCCGCGGCTTGCCAATATCTCCCGCATGACCGCTTTAACTTTATCCGCCGTACCCACCGGTACTGTCGATTTATCGACTACAACCCGGTACTCGTCCATATTCTCGGCAATACTCCTGGCAACCGCCAACACGTACTGCAAGTCTGCCGAACCGTCATCGTCCGGCGGCGTACCGACGGCTATAAATTGGAACACGCCATGATCCACCGCCTCCTTAATATCGGTGGTAAATCTCAACCGGCCTTCCGATTGATTTTCTTTGACCATGGCTTCAAGTCCCGGCTCATATATTGGAATGATATTCTGTTGCAGCTTGGCTATTTTCGCCTCATCAATATCGACACAGATAACATCATTACCAACTTCCGCAAAGCAGGTACCCGTCACCAACCCCACATAACCACTTCCGAATATTGTAATTTTCATTTTGTTTCAACTGTAATTATTTAGTAAAAATATGGCGCCGTTGCCGTAACCATAAGCGTCATAAATTTATTTTATTGTATTTCAATAAGTTAAAATACAGATTTAGCCGATATATTTCCGCCAATCTACGCCCACCGTAGGCGCTAAGTCTAATGTCGGTGAGCGCAACCTCCGCCCCTTACCTGCGTCCGTGTAGGTAATGACTGCTTTTACATTTACCGGCATTGGCCTATTATAACTGCCAAACTTTCGAATTATTGACTATCGTTTGATGCAAAAAAATACCGAACCGAACAAACAGCTTTTTAGCGGCTTTTCTGCGTCCGATACCGAACAAATAAATCGGGCTCTGGCGCTCATTGCGCAAATCCCTGAAGACCCCCATTATTTCCGCCCCAAGGGGGTTGAGGTGGCAACCATTTTGATGAATTTCAATGTCGATCTGGCAACCATCATCGCGGCGATATTAAGCGATCCACGCTTAACCGCTTTGAATCCGGCCCCAAACATTAAAGAACTGTTTGGGGAAACCGTTGCAACGCTGGTGAAAGATGTTAACTGGCTGAATAAGGTCACCGTTTATTCCCTGGAAATGACCGACCAGCCCAGTCAAACGGAAATCTTGCGCCGAATGCTGCTGTCTATGACTCAGGATGTCCGCGCCGTGTTGATAAAACTGGCTTACCGGATTCAACGGCTTAAGGTCTTACCCAGGGAGTCTTATGAGCTCAGGCGTTTTATTGCCCAGGAAACGCTGGATATTTATGCGCCGATCGCCAACCGCATGGGTATTCATCAGTTGAAATGGGAGCTGGAGGATATGGCTTTCCGCTATCTGGAGCCCCAATCCTATCGCCGCATCGCCAAGTCGCTGTCCGATAACCGCGCCCAGCGGGAAAACTGCATCAATAAGTTTATCGCCCTGCTGCAAAACAAACTCGCCGAAGAAGGAATTTCCGCCGAGATATACGGCCGCCCCAAGCATATTTACAGCATCTGGAAAAAGATGCGCCGCAAGAAGCTGGACATAGACGAACTATATGACCTGTTGGCGGTGCGGGTTATCGTCGATAACCTGACCACCTGCTACGCCACTTTAGGCATGGTGCACAGCCTTTGGCAAACCATACCCAAAGAATTTGACGATTACATCGCCAATCCCAAAGAGAACGGTTACCAGTCTTTGCATACCGTCATTCTCGATGCCGACGGCAACCGCATCGAAGTGCAAATCCGTACCCGGCAAATGCACGACTTTGCCGAACTCGGGGTTGCCGCGCACTGGTCTTACAAGGAAGGCGGCAAACATGATGCGGCCATTGAAAAAAACATCGCCTCCTTGCGCAAATTGCTCGAAGAAAAAGGCAGCGACGAAGCGCTGTCCGAAAGTTTTCGCAGTGAATTATTTAATGATCGCGTCTACGTTTTAACGCCCGCCGGAAAATTAATCGATCTGGTTAAAGGCTCCACGCCGCTGGACTTTGCCTACGCCATTCATACCGAAATAGGGCATCGCTGCCGCGGCGCAAAAGTCAACGGCCGCATTGTACCGCTGACCTATACCTTAAAATCCGGCGAACAGGTAAAAATTTTAACGGCAAAAGAGGGCGGTCCCAATCACAACTGGATCGACCTGAACCTGGGCTATTTAAAGACATCGGCAGCGATCGGCAAAATCAAAAGCTGGTTCAAAAACCAGCAACAAGCCCAAAATATCGCCACAGGCAAGTCGGTTCTGGACAAGGAAAGCCAGAGGCTGGGATTAAAAACGCTCAACTTAACGGAGCTGGCCAAACATTTTCATCAACCGGACACCGATAAGTTTCTCGAAGCCATAGGCCGCGGCGATATTACCAGCCGCCAGCTTGCGGCATTTTTTAAAATTCCTGAACTGGAAGCCCCGACTGCGCCTGCTCAACGGAAAAAACCCGAGTCCGAGACTAAATCGGCCATTTCCGTAGAAGGCATCGATAACGTGCTGACCACTCTCGCCCATTGCTGCTCGCCGATCCAGGGCAATGACATTATCGGTTACATTTCCCACAAGAAAGGCATTACTATCCACCGTAAAGACTGCGAAAACATCCTGCACCTCAGCCCCGAAAAACAGGCCCAGCTTATTTCGGTTAGCTGGGGATCAAAGCAGGTCAGCTATGCGGTGCCTATTGTGATCCATGCGTTTAACCCGCAAAATTTGCTTAACGACGTTAGCCAGATTTTAGCCCAGGCTAAAATCCATATTTCCAATGCGGCACTGGATACGCATCCCGATTTTTCAGCGCAACTCAATTTGACCATTCAAATTGAAAACACCGATCAGTTAAGCCAAGT
This sequence comes from Methylobacter sp. Wu8, assembly GCF_036440755.1. Taxonomy (NCBI): domain Bacteria; kingdom Pseudomonadati; phylum Pseudomonadota; class Gammaproteobacteria; order Methylococcales; family Methylococcaceae; genus Methylobacter; species Methylobacter sp. Wu8. Next base: position 59,621 of record NZ_JAZGVT010000071.1, read on the forward strand.
GCTTAATAAAATAAGTCAATTGCCTAATATCGTCGATGTTAAGCGTAAAACTTAAACCGTTAAAAAAAATGGAACACAGATGACACGGATTTAGACAGACAAGCACGGATTAAAAAAATTTTTTGGCTTTTGCTGAAGGAATCAGGCAGGAGTGGTATTTTAATAAAGAGGTTAATAATATGACACTTCGGAATTCAACAAAACAACAAACTGATGCAAGTAATTTCTACGCCGGCATATTAAATGAAATTAATGATCGGATTGAAATTTTGAATATGGCAATTAACGGAGGTATGAATTTAACCGCGCCATTTATTCGTGAAATTTCCTATCTTCAACTAAGGATGATGTGTGAATTAGTGGCAATTGGCTGCTTGGTTGCTCACGGTGATATTGATGATACAAAATCACATAATCTTCAAAAAGAATTCAATGCAGAAAAAATAATTAATCGCTTAGAGCACTTGCATCCGAATTTTTATCCCCACCCAGTTCGATTAACTAAAAATGGTAATACTACCAAAATGGAACGTATTGAAAGTGGTTTCTTGACAAAATCTGAGCTAATTAATCTATATAGAGACTGTGGAGAAAAACTTCATAGGGGGCGACTCAAAAGCTTTAAAGAGAAATCCGATAAGATGATGCAACCGAATTTTTCTGACATTCTTGAATGGGGACGAAAATTTATTGTTCTTCTCGAACAACATCAGATTTCTTCATTGGACAACTTATCTCATTTCATTTGTACGCTAAAATATCAAGATACAAATAACCGTGCCTGCGTTGCGATCGCGTTATCACCTATTCCCCTATGAATGCGGTAAGACACATTCCACTGTATGCTTACCAAAGCCCGCCTAACTTAACGCTCCAGTGCGCGCGGACGCAGCTTAGCTTTACTAAACATTAAACCTAAATTTATGCCTCAACAAACACAAATCCATACTGACCCTAACCAAAGGGAACGCCTGATCCTCGTTGACGGCTCATCTTTCCTGTTCCGCGCTTACCATGCCATTCCGCCGCTGACCAACGCGAACGGCGAGCCCACCAACGCCATTTACGGCGTCAGCAACATGCTGCGCAAACTGATCGCCGACTATCACAGCGACCACATCACCGTGGTCTTCGATGCCTCGGGCAAAACCTTCCGCAATGAACTTTACGATCAGTACAAGGCTCATCGGCCGCCGATGCCCGATGATTTGCGGGTACAGATTGAACCGTTGCACAACCTGATCCGGGCCATGGGCTTGCCGTTGATTATCGAGTCCGGCGTGGAAGCCGACGATGTGCTCGGAGCGCTGGCCCAACACGCCGAGCAGCAAGGCTATGACGTCATCATTTCCACCGGCGACAAGGATATGGCGCAGCTGGTTACCGACCATATTATCCTGGAAAACACCATGTCCAATACGCGCATGGATATTCAAGGCGTTATCGACAAATTCGGGGTCAGGCCGGAACAGATTATCGATTACTTGGCCTTGGTCGGCGACACCGTCGACAATATTCCCGGCGTGCCCAAGGTCGGCCCCAAAACGGCGGCAAAATGGCTGGAGCAATATCAGACACTGGAAAACCTGATCGCCCATGCCAATGAAATCGGCGGCAAAATCGGCGAGAACCTGCGCGCCAGTTTGGAGCAACTGCCGTTATCGAAACAACTGACCACCATTAAATGCGACCTGGATTTGCCCTACGGCATCGAAGACTTGAAACAGCAACCGATGGATAAGGGGGAACTGAAAAACTTATTGGCCGAACTGGGTTTTTCATCCTGGTTAAAATCGCTGGATGCTTCGACTGAGCCGGTCCTGAGCGTAGCCCAAGGGCTCAGCACAGGTGCTTCGACTAAGCCTGTCCTCAGTCCTGTCGAAGCCGACGAAGACAAGCCGGCCAAAATCGATTCCAATCATGAAACTATATTAACCGAGCCGCACTTTAACGACTGGCTGGCCCAACTGGAAAAAGCCGAACTGTTTGCCTTCGACACCGAAACCACCAGCCTCGATTACAGCAAAGCGCAGATAGTCGGCGTATCCTTTGCAGTTACGCCGGGCAAAGCCGCCTATGTGCCTTTGGCTCATGACTATCCGGGCGTACCGGATCAGCTGGACCGGTCCGAAATACTGGAAAAACTGCGGCCTCTGCTGGAAAATCCGCATAAGGCTAAGCTCGGGCAAAACCTGAAATACGACATGCATGTGCTGTCCAATCACGGTATTGCCCTGCGCGGCATTGCCCACGACACCATGCTGGAATCCTACGTGTTAAACAGCACGGCCACCAAACATAATATGGACGACTTGGCTAAGGAATACCTTGGCGTCGAAACCATCCATTACGAGGATGTTGCAGGGAAGGGCGCAAAGCAGATAGGCTTCCAAGAAGTCTCGATAGAACAAGCCGCACCTTACGCGGCGGAAGACGCCGACATTACCCTGCAACTGCATCAAGTACTGTCCGCAAAACTGGCGCAGCAGCCGAGATTGCTTGAGTTATATACGGAAATGGAAGTCCCGCTGATTAGCGTACTGGCCCGGATTGAAAACAATGGCGTATTAATCGATGCCGCGATGCTTGCGCAGCAAAGCCTTGAGCTTTCCAGCCAGATTATCTCCCTTGAACAACATGCCCACGACCTGGCCGGGCAGACATTTAATCTGGGTTCGCCCAAACAGATTCAGGACATACTCTACGACCAGCAAAAACTGCCCGTATTAAAGAAAACGCCCAAAGGGCAACCGTCAACTGAAGAATCGGTATTACAGGAATTAGCCATCGACTACCCGTTGCCCAAGCTGATTCTGGAGTACCGCAGTTTAAGCAAACTGAAATCGACCTATACCGACAAACTGCCGCAACAGGTTGACGGGCAAACAGGCCGGATTCATACCTCGTATCATCAGGCGGTAGCCGCAACTGGCAGGCTGTCTTCGTCCGACCCCAACCTGCAAAATATTCCGATACGCAGCGAAGAAGGCCGAAAAATCCGGCAGGCGTTTGTCGCACCCAAAGGCAAAAAAATCGTCGCCGCCGATTATTCGCAAATCGAATTGCGCATCATGGCGCATTTGTCGGCCGATGAAGGCTTGTTGAAAGCCTTTACCGAAGGGCAGGACGTACACCGGGCCACCGCGGCTGAGGTGTTCGGCGTTGCTCCCGAGCAAGTCACCACCGATTTGCGCCGTTCAGCCAAGGCGATCAATTTCGGCCTGATTTACGGCATGTCATCGTTTGGCCTGGCACAACAGCTGGGCTTGTCGCGTAGCCAGGCGCAATCTTATATCGATCTGTATTTCACCCGTTATCCGGGCGTTAAGAACTATATGGACAACATCCGGGAGCAAGCCCGCGCGCAAGGCTATGTTGAAACCCTGTTCGGCAGGCGGCTGTATTTGCCGGAGATCAATTCGCGCAACGCGGCGCGCCGCCAATACGCCGAACGCACGGCCATCAATGCGCCGATGCAGGGCACTGCGGCGGACATCATTAAACGCGCGATGATTGCCGCCGACCGGTGGCTGTATCGGGACACCCCGGACGCCAAAATGATCATGCAGGTGCATGACGAACTGGTATTTGAGATTGCCGAAGAACAGCTGGACGATTGCGTGGCAAAGATCAGATCAATCATGTGTGCCGCCGCCGGTCTTGATGTACCGCTGATTGTCGATATAGGCATAGGCAATAATTGGGATGAAGCTCACTAACCGTCAGTTATTATTTTTCGGCATTGTATCGGTGTTGTATTATAGTGGACATATAACTTTGGCCTGCCTATCTGATAAATACTGTTCCCTGCTATGCTTTTCTTGTTGACTCTTCCTTAACGACACACAATGCCGAATTCAAAAAACGAAACTCTCATCGTCCTCGTTGAAAAAATGCCCGCTTTTCCTAAAAGCGTTCAACAAGTCATGGAATTAACGTCAGACCTCAACGCTTCGGCAAAGGACATTGTCCGCGTCATTGAATGCGACCCGATCATGACGGTTAAAATCCTTAAAGCCATTAACTCGTCTTTCTACGGTTTACCGCAAAAAATCACCTCGGTACAGCGGGCGGTCGTGCATATTGGAATCAACACCATAAAAAATATAGCCCTAGGCGTCGCTGCAATGGGCATGCTGAATGCCGATAACAAGGCCGATTTCAACACCTCCAAATTCCTGTTGCATTCATTGACCACCGCGGCGATCAGCAAAATGCTTGCCGAGCGCATAGGCCTGTCTGCAATGGTATCCGGCGATTGCTTTGTTGCCGGGTTGCTGCATGACTTTGGCAAAGTCGTATTTGCTGAATTTATGCCGGATGAATTTAAACTCGCACTGGAAAAAAGCAAAGAACAACAGTTGCCGCTGCATCAGACCGAACTCGAGTTTATCGGCCTTAATCATTCGCAAGCCGGCAAAATGCTGGCCGAAAAATGGGAGCTGTCGGAACTGTTAATTGACGCTATTGCCCATCATCATAATCCTGGCCTCAACCAAAATATCTTAAGGGATTGCGTTTTTGCCGCGAATCAAATCAGCAAATACATGCAGTTCGGTGATGGCGGCAATCCGCTGATAGAAGAGTTTCCCGAAGCCATTATCTCCCGCTTTGGCCTGCCGTTCCCCGCCATCTGCGAAGCGCTAGGGGATTTGGAACCCGTCAAATCGGAAGCTCAATCTTTTATTAACCTGTAATGCTCGGCAGACGCGAACATCCATGCAGTAAAGGACAACAATGAAAATTAAATTCTGGGGTGTTCGAGGATCCATAGCCACACCGGGCCCCAATACGGTTAAATACGGCGGCAATACCACCTGCATAGAAATCAGGACAGACGCCAATGATTTGATCATTCTTGACGCCGGCACCGGCATACACGCCCTCGCACAAAACCTGCTGAAAGAAATGCCTGTTAAGGCGCATATCTTCATTACCCATACGCATTGGGATCATATTCAGGGCCTGCCTTTTTTTATCCCTATTTTTATCCCCAACAATCACATTACCATCTACGGCGGAATTGATCCGGTCACCAATGAAACCATCAACCGGGCTCTTTCCGTGCAGTTGCAATACAGTTTCTTTCCGATACGGGAAGCACAGCTGAATGCCCGGATCGAGTACGTCACAGTCACGCCGGGCGTACCGGTCAAGGTAGGCAGCGCTACAATCACCCCTATTGTCCTGAGTCATCCGGTATTGAATTTCGGCTATCGGATCGATTGCGACGGCCAATCGGTTTTCTTTACCGGCGATTACGAGCCGCAACTCAACATCTATGATCCGCAAGATGATGAATTTGCTGAATTCCAGTCTTTTGTTGATGCTAAATGGGATGAAGTTGTGTTGGCGATAAAAGATGTCGATGCGCTGATTGTCGACTCATCCTATACCAATCAGGAATATGCCTCCAAACAAGGTTGGGGGCACGGCACTTACGATTCCGGGATAAAGCTGGCTACCGCCGCCAACGCAAAAAAACTGTTTTTCACCCACCATGAACCCACCCGCAGCGACGCACACCTTGACGAGATTTATCAAGATTTATTGCGAAACAACGCTGAAGTCGGCTGCGAATTATTGCTCGCTCAGGAAGGTGTCGATATTTCGCTCTGATCCTGTTCAACAGGATTAAACAAGCGATCAAGCGCGGCATGCACCTCATCGATCCCGGCTTTTTTCAATGACGAAAACAGCTGTATCGTTAAAGGAAAACTCGCATCTTTTAGCTCCTTTTGTACCTGCAACAAGGTATTTTTGGCCGCGCCGTAAGTCAGCTTATCCGCCTTAGTCAACAATATATGCAGCGGCAATCCGGTGTGTTCGCACCACTCTATCATCTGCCAGTCAAATTCGGTTAGAGGGTGGCGCACATCCATCACCAGAATAATCGCGCATAATGACTTGCGGCTGGTTAAATAAGTCTCCATCAACTCATGCCATTTTTTCTTCACCGCTAAAGGCACTTTGGCATAGCCGTAACCCGGCAAATCGACAAACCGCTGCCGCTCATTAATTTCAAAAAAATTGAGCATCTGGGTTCTGCCCGGTGTTTTACTGATCCGGGCCAATGCGTTTTGCCGGGTTAAGGTATTAATCGCGCTGGATTTACCGGCATTCGAACGCCCGGCAAACGCCACTTCAAGTCCCCGATCCGGGGGCGTATCCTTCAGATGCGGCGAACTGTTAATAAATTTTGCTTGATGATAAACTGGATTCATCGTTGTCTCGCTTAGAGTTACTATTTAGAGTAAAATTTGATCATGCACAGCAACCCGAATAACTAAAAAGACTGGCATAAATGATTAACCATTCCGAAGGGGAATTTGATGAAGAAAAAATTGCAGGTACTTTCAATTTCTCTGGCGTTGACCAGTGCTACGAGTATTTTACATGCAGAAGGCAATATTAACGCAGGAAAACAAAAAGCCGAATCCTGCGCCAGTTGTCACGGGGAAAACGGTAACAGCATGGTAGCAACTTTCCCCAAGCTTGCACAGCAACATTCTTCTTATCTGGAACAGCAGTTGCGCTCATTTAAAGACGGCAGCCGCAACGACCCCATGATGTCGGCTATGGCTCAGACATTAAACGATGCGGATATTGCCGATATTTCCGCATACTACGCCGCGCAAAAGGTTTCGGAAAACACCTTGCCTGTCTTGGCGGCTGACGATGAAAAACCGGCCGGCAACAAAGATGTCCAGGCCATCATTGCTCAAGGCAGCGACCTATACCGCAACGGCAACCTAAAAAGCGAAGTGTCCGCCTGTATCGCCTGCCACGGTCCTTTTGGCGAGGGCAATAAACCCGCCTCATTCCCGGCATTGAAATCGCAACATGCCGACTATTTGATCAAAGCACTTACCGACTTTAAATCCGGCGCACGCAGCAATAATCCGGAAAACATCATGCACATGATTGCAAAGAAGATGACGGATGAGGAAATAAAAGCCGTTTCTTATCGCATATCGATGATGAAATAAGCTTAATTTATAAAACTCCGTAGGTCGGGCTACGCCGCATTCGATTGTGCTTTGGGCAAGCCCGGCCTGCAAACCCCATAGAGAACTTCAGCCATGCTTAAAAAAATCGCTCAAACCAGCTTATTAGTCTTATTATTTTCCTGCTCAACCTTATTAAAAGCTGAATCCGCCGGTTATGAAACCCTGTCGCAGGCACAGCCCACCCACAATCCCGATAAAATTGAAATCATTGAGTTCTTCTGGTACGGCTGTCCACATTGCTATAGCTTTGAACCGGTACTGGAAGCATGGGTAAAAAATCTGCCTAAAAACGTCGAGTTTATACGGCAACCCGCTGTATTCAGCGACCTTTGGGGCAAACATGCCAAAGCTTATTTTACGGCTGAAGCGCTGGGCGTAGTCGACAAAGTTCATGCCGACTTTTTCGATGCCATACAAAACAAAAAACAACACCTTGAAACCGAAGATGAGCTGGCCAAATTCTTTGTTGCGCACGGGGTTAACGAAAAAGAATTCCATGACGCCTACAATTCGTTTCTGGTCGACTCAAAAATGCGCCAGGCAGCCGCTACAGCGGGTCGTTACGGGGTAACCGGCGTTCCTGCAATCATCGTTAACGGCAAGTATAAAACCAATGGTCCTTTAGCCGGTTCTCATGAAAAAATGATAGACGTCATCAATCAGTTGATTCAAAAGGAAAGCGCGGCAAAATAACTGTGTCCTGCATCAACTGATTGCCCTCAACTGCCGGGGATGGCGGAAGTGCCGTAATTAGCACAACCACATTAAAGGCCGTTGCCGAGGAAGCCGAAACAAACCGATGCGATAGATTAGGCCGACTTGCAAGTCCTACCCATTACACAGCACACTTACTCCTTAACATTTAGCAAGGTCTATCATGAGTTTTTTCAGTAAAGCAGCCGACCAAGATAAATGGAAAGAAAAGTATTTAAATCTGCTTGATGAACAGGAACAATCCGCAGAGTCTTACAAGGAAAAAGAAGACCTGCTTTGTAAAACAATAGTGCGTCTAACTATTGCAACCACAGGACTGGAGCCCCTTCTCGATCCGCATCTGCTGAGCATCCGCGATCAATTAAAAAACGGCATCAATAGCCATACGCTTAAAGACGAGCTTGAAAAATTCACTAATTCCGTCGCTCAGATCAAACATGCGCCACCGCAAAATCAAGCGCCGGAAACCGATCTGCTTTTTACTTTCCTGCTTCAGCAATATACAGCTGAAACACAGCAGAACGCCCTTAAGCAACTGAAGAAAAAAACCGAAACAGAAGCATTCGGGACTCCCAATCAATTGTTTATCGCGATACTTGAAGCCATTGAACCCGACAACGATACGGCGGCATCCAATGTCATCGCCGGACACATCGATATTGAAATTGTCAGCAAACAATTATTGCACTTGCTGGAAGGCATCGAAATTCCCAGCATTTTTGATCAGCAGGCGCAAGCAGCTAAAAGTCTGCTTGCCGCTGCCGCTAAAAACCCGGCCTCTTTTGAAACTATTCTGGATAAATCCTTCAAGCTCCTGCTTAAAATCAAACAACATAGCCAATCAGAACAACAAGACATAGATAAATTTCTCTCCCATATTACCGAACAGTTGGCGACACTGGATATTAGCGTGATGGGAGCCAGTACGGCCGCTCAAAAATCGGCCGAAAACAGGACCAAACTGGATCAATCCGTTTCTGAACAAATGGAGGAACTCAAGTTAAGCTCAACCAACGCCACTAAGCTGGAACCTTTAAAAGGGATTATCAGCAACCGATTAGCCAACATTGCCAAAGAAATTCAGGAACACACCCAAAAAGAAGCGATTCAACGCCAAAAAACGCAGCAACAACTGGACGATTTAGCTAATAAAATAAAAGAAATGGAGTCGGAATCCACCGAGCTCAAATCAAAATTGAAAATCGCCAATAACCAGGCATTGCGCGACCCATTAACAGGCCTGCCAAATCGCAATGCCTATAACGAGCGCCTGGAAATCGAACTGGCTCGCTGGAAACGCTATCATTCCCCATTAAGCCTCATCGTCTGGGACATTGATCATTTCAAAACCATCAATGACAGCTATGGCCATAAAGCCGGTGACAAGGTGTTGCTGTTAATAGCCAAACAATTATCCGACCACTCCCGGGCAACCGATTTTATTTCCCGCTTTGGCGGCGAAGAATTTACTATGCTGCTGCCGAATACCGACACCCAATCGGCGTTGGTACTGGCCAATCAACTGCGTCAAACCATTGAAAAAACGGGCTTTAATGCCAGCGGCGCTTCCGTTGCGATCACCATTTCATGCGGCCTTACCGAGTTTATCCTAAATGATACGGATGAAACCGCATTTGAGCGAGCAGACCAGGCGCTTTACTTGGCTAAAGAGCAGGGCCGCAACCGTTGCTGCGTTTTGTAACCTCCCTCCCTACCAGATCAAATCGTCGGGAACTTGATACGCCGCATAAGGATCATCAGCCGCATCGGCCGTTTTATTGGACTCATTAAATACAATCACGCTGGCCGCATCGCGCGACTGTATCTTTCTTGCGGCTTCGGCCCCCACCACTTCATACTGTTGCCCAAGCTTTACAATAGCCAACCGTCCCTCGGCAATTTGATCGCGCATCGCTTCTGAGACGTACAGCCGCTTGACCTTATTATTGTCGGTAAAATTATAGGCCAAGCCTTCTGGATCTTGAGGATGCCTGTTTAACTCAATAATCTGTTTAATTTGCGCTGCCAACTGCTTTTGCTCTTCCTGCTGCTGGCGCAACTGATTAAGCTGCCTGTCCTTTTCGATTTTTTCAGCCTGCGCTTTTTGAGCCAACTCCTTCGCCTCGTCAACCACCTCAACTTTATTCTTGCGTTGCTGCTGGGTTTGCTTGTGCTTCTCCGATTTAATGGTTTTGGCCTTAGCGGCGCTGACTAAACCGGATTTTAACAATTGCTCCTGCAATGATAATTTTGCCATTGTCTATTCCACCGTAACCGATTTTGCAAGATTCCTGGGCTGGTCAACATCCGTACCTTTTAACACCGCGACATGATAAGCCAGCAGCTGTAACGGGATCGTATATACAATCGGCGAAATCTCATTGCCGACTTGAGGTATTTTTACAATCCGCACATTTTCATCATTGGCAGAGGCTAATGTTTCATCCATAAAAACAATTAGTTGCCCGCCCCTGGCGCTGACTTCGTGAATGTTTGATTTCAGTTTTTCCAACAGGCTGTTATTGGGCGCCACTGTCACCACCGGCATGTCGGCATCGATCAATGCCAGCGGGCCGTGTTTTAACTCGCCAGCCGGATAGGCCTCGGCATGGATATAGGAAATTTCTTTCAATTTTAACGCGCCCTCCATCGCTATCGGATAATGGGTGCCTCTACCCAAAAATAAGGCATGCTGTTTTTCGGCAAATTGCTCGGCCAGGACTTTAATTTCATCATTCAAACGCAATACTTTTTCAATCTTGCCCGGCAAGCTGAACAATTCCGAGGTAATTTTTTGCTCTACTATTTCAGTCAACTGAAAACGCCTGCCGACGGCAATGACCAGCAACATTAATGTTGCCAATTGGGTGGTGAATGCCTTGGTTGATGCAACGCCGATTTCAGGACCCGCCCGGGTCATTAATACCAAATCGGATTCCCTGACCAGCGAACTCTCCGGCACGTTGCAGATGGCTAATGAATATTTTGCCCCGAGCTTCTTGGCCTCCAGTAATGCCGCCAAAGTGTCGGCTGTTTCGCCGGATTGCGAGAGGGTCACAATCAGGGTATTGGGCGCTAACACCGGACTTCTGTAGCGGAACTCGCTGGCTACTTCGATGTTACAGGGGACGCGGGCCAGCTCCTCAAACCAATAACGCGCGACCAAGCCGGCATGATAACTGGTGCCGCAAGCTAAAATCTGGATAGCTTTTATGTTGTCAAACACTTCCGCCGCGTTATGCCCGAATGCGTTTTCCTGTAAGCGGTTATTGATGAATCTGCCTTCCAATGTTTGCGAGATAGCAAAGGGCTGCTCATAAATTTCTTTCAGCATGTAATGGCGGTACTCGCCTTTCTCGGCGGCATCCGCTGTCAACTGGCTTTCTATGATCGGACGACTGACAGATTGATCATTCAAATCGTAAATAACCGGTCCGTCTATGGTGATCGCGGCTATGTCACCGTCTTCCAAAAATATAAACCGTTGCGTAACCGGCAGCAATGCCGCCACGTCAGAGGCGATAAAATACTCGCCTATGCCGACGCCGATAACCAGCGGGCTGCCTTTTCTGCACGCTATCAGGGTATCGGGGTAATCAATACTCATGATGCCGAGAGCATAAGCGCCTTCCAGCTTCTTGACCGTCTTTTTAACGGCGCTCAGCAATCCATCGGTAGCCTGCCCTGAGCTTGGCCGAATCGATTCCATTGCATGATCAATTTCATGTGCGATAACTTCAGTATCGGTTTCCGAAGTGAACTCGTACCCGAGTTGCTGCTGCACTTCTCTTAAATGCTCATGGTTTTCAATGATGCCGTTATGAACTACAACCACCGTATCCCGGCTGATATGCGGATGCGCATTAGCCGTACTGGGTTTACCGTGAGTAGCCCATCGGGTATGGGCTATACCGACATGGCCTGAAATAGGCTCGGCTTCCAACAATGTTTCAAGGCCTTTGACTTTGCCCAGCTCCCGTTTCCGGTAGATTTGCTGATTATTGATAACCGCAAGGCCGGCCGAATCATAACCGCGATATTCCAGCCGCTTTAAACCTTCCATCAGAATAGGCACTACATTTCGTTGCGCAATACCGCCTACAATTCCACACATGTTATTTCTCCTTCTTAACGGGCCGTTGCCATCCTGTAATAGACACTTGTTTGCCTCTGCTTAACGTCAACTGGTTTTCGGGAGTGTCTTTAGTAATCGTCGATCCTGCGCCTATCGTGGCGTTTTTGCCGACCGTAACCGGTGCGACCAACTGGCTATTGGAACCGATAAAGGCGCCGTCTTCAATAATGGTCCTGAACTTATTAACGCCATCATAATTACAGGTGATGGTTCCGGCTCCCACATTCACTTTGCTGCCGATCGTGGCATCGCCTATATAACTCAAGTGATTTATTTTGCTGCCTGCGGCTACCGTTGATTTCTTGATTTCTACAAAATTACCGATATGGACGTCTTCAGCCAGAACACTGTCCGGCCTTAATCTGGCATAAGGGCCGATTCTGCTGCCTTGTCCTATGACGGCGTCTTCTATGACGCAGTTTGCCAGAATTTCCACATAATCGCCGATGATAGAGTTTTTTATTTGGGTGTTCGCGCCTATTTTGACATTACTGCCGATGCTGTTTTTTCCCTCTAAAATCACATTAATATCGATTTCTATGTCTTGCCCCAGACTTTCTATCGAACCTCTTTGGTCAAAGCGGTTCGGGTCTTTTAGGGTGACCCCCCGCTCCATCAAGCTATTGGCTTGCTCTTGCTGATAAACACGCTCCAAGTGGCTGAGCTGTATGCGGTTATTAACGCCCAGAACCTCATCCTCGGTTTCCGGCTGGCTGGTAACGATATTGACTTGATCGGCAACCGCCATTTCAATCACATCCGTCAAATAGTATTCGCCCTGGGCATTGCTGTTGTTTAACCGGCTCAACCATTTTTTCAACTGTCGGCCTTGCACCGCCATGATGCCGGTATTAATTTCATTAATCAGCTTTTCACCGGCAGTCGCGTCTTTTTCTTCGACAATTTTTGTAACCTGCCCGGCGGCATTTCGAACTATTCTGCCATAACCTGCCGGGTTGGCGAGATTCACCGTGAGCAACGCCAAAGATTGGTCATTGACGTTATTTATCAGTAACTTGACCGTTGCCAATTTCAGCAAAGGCACGTCACCGTACAGTATCAAAACGGTGTCGGCATCGGCAATTTGATCGCTGACCTGTTGCACTGCGTGCCCGGTACCCAACTGCTGCTTTTGTTCTACCCAATCGGCCTCTAAATGCTTTAAAGTCTCGGTGACTTGCTCCGCACCGTGGCCTACAACAATCTTGACAGTATTATGTTGCAATTGCTTAGCAGTGTCATAGACATGCTGCAACAACGGTCTATTGGCAATTTTATGTAAAATTTTGGGCAACTCCGAACGCATACGCGTTCCTTTACCCGCCGCAAGAATAATGGTCGTTATTTTCATTTGATATTCCGTTACAAATCTGTCTGGAACAGATTTGCATTTACCCGAAGGGCGTCAGGCAGAACAGCCTGACGTGAAACCAAAAAAGCCCGATAGCGTATTAACACGTTATCGGGCTTCTCAAAAAGGGCAAAGGCAGTCGTGCAATATCCCGACTACCCGCCGCGCTTTCTAAATCTATCGAGAGTTCTTAATTGCATAATAGCTTCCTGCAATTGTGCCTGAGCCGCTGCAAAATCAATTTTGCCCGATTTATCGGTTAATGCTTCTTCAGCCCTGGCTTTTGCTTCTATTGCGGCCGCCTCATCAATATCTTTCGCTCTTATAGCCGTATCGGCCAGAATAGTAATGAGATGGGGTTGAATCTCCAGCATCCCACCTGACACATAAAACGGATAAATTTCCTTGTCGCTGACTTTTACCCGAACTTCGCCGGGTTTAAGCCTGGATATTAAAGGCGCATGCCGAGGCGAAATACCCACCTCGCCGAGTTCGGCCGGGGCAAATACCATTTCCGCTAATCCAGAAAATATTTCCTTTTCTGCACTAACGATATCTACATGTACGGTCATGGTCATGTTTGTTGCCTATATGGATGCAGGTAAAGGATATGAACTTTACCTACAGATTTTAACTTATTTCATTCCTTTTGCTTTCTCAAGCGCTTCGTCTATGGTACCAACCATATAGAAAGCCTGCTCAGGAATAGCATCGTATTCACCGTCGATAATACCTTTGAAACCGGCAATAGTATCTTTCAGCGACACATATTTACCAGGTGAACCGGTAAATACCTCGGCAACGAAGAAAGGCTGAGATAAGAAGCGTTGCATTTTACGCGCTCGTGCTACGGTCAATTTATCTTCCTCAGACAATTCGTCCATACCCAAGATCGCAATAATGTCGCGCAATTCTTTATAACGTTGCAGGATACCCTGGACCTTACGCGCCACATCATAATGCTCTTGACCAATGACTAATGGATCCAACTGACGGCTGGTGGAATCCAGCGGGTCAATCGCAGGATAAATACCTAACTCGGCAATTTGACGAGACAATACCACGGTTGCATCCAAATGCGCGAAAGTGGTTGCAGGCGATGGATCTGTCAAGTCATCCGCTGGTACATATACCGCTTGAATAGAGGTAATGGAACCGGTTTTGGTTGAAGTAATACGTTCTTGTAATACGCCCATTTCTTCGGCCAGCGTAGGTTGGTAACCCACAGCAGAAGGCATACGACCTAAAAGCGCCGATACTTCAGTACCCGCCAAGGTGTAACGGTAAATATTATCAACGAAGAATAGTACGTCACGGCCTTCATCACGGAAGTATTCCGCCATCGTCAAACCGGTCAACGCAACGCGCAATCTGTTTCCTGGCGGCTCGTTCATTTGACCGTAAACCAGCGATACTTTGTCGATTACGTTTGAATCGGTCATTTCGTGATAGAAGTCGTTCCCTTCACGAGTACGCTCGCCTACACCGGCAAATACCGAGTAACCGCTGTGCTCAATCGCGATATTACGGATCAGCTCCATCATGTTAACGGTCTTGCCGACACCGGCCCCGCCGAACAATCCGACTTTACCACCTTTGGTAAACGGACAGACCAAATCGATAACCTTGATGCCGGTTTCGAGTAGCTCGGTTGCCGCCGCCTGCTCAGCATAACTGGGTGCTTCACGGTGGATGCCCCACTTTACTTTTTCGCCGATAGGACCTTTTTCGTCGATGGGCTCGCCCAAGACGTTCATAATGCGCCCTAAAGTTTCCTGGCCGACCGGCACTGCAATAGCTGCCTTAGTATTACTGACTTCCAAGCCTCGGCTTAAACCGTCGGTACTACCCATAGCAATAGTTCTGACGACACCATCACCTAATTGCTGTTGAACTTCCAGCACTAGGCCTATACCTTCTACATTTAAGGCGTCATATACTTTGGGCAGGTCTGTACGTGAAAATTCCACGTCAACGACCGCGCCGATAATCTGAACGATTTTACCCGAACTCATTGAGTTGTCCTCTTGTGTTGTGTCATTTTTACTTGGGCTTAAACAGCTGCGGCACCGGCAACAATTTCTGAAATTTCCTGAGTGATAGCAGCTTGTCTGGCTTTGTTATAAACCAGTTGTAATTCGCTGATAATATTTCCGGCATTATCCGAAGCACTCTTCATCGCCACCATTCTGGCCGCCTGTTCGCAAGCGTTATTTTCAACCAGTCCTTGATAAACGATGGATTCGGTATAGCGGGTTAACAAATGGTCCAAAACTTCTTTGGCATCAGGTTCATAAATATAATCCCAATGCCCGTTTAGGCCTTCATCAAGCTCACCGGCTACCACTGGCAGTAATTTCTCGATAGTAGGCTTCTGCGTCATGGTATTAACGAACTCATTGTATACTACATGCAGCTCGTCAATTGCACCCTGCGCGTAAGCATCCAACATAATTTTAATGATGCCGATAATGTCATGCTGGTGCGGCGTGTCACCTAATTTAGAAACATGCCCGACTAGATTTGCTTTCAGATTACCAAAAAAACCAAACGCCTTGGTACCTATTGTACAAATGTCTATTTCAACATTCTCTTTGTTCCATTCTGTCATCTGTGTCAGAGTTTTTCTGAACAAATTTGAATTCAATCCTCCGCACAAGCCTCTGTCGGAACTGATTACAATAATGCCAACCCGCTTGACCGGACGTTCAACGAGAAAAGAATGTTTATACTCCGGATTTGCGTGAGCCAGATGTTTGATAATCTGCCCAATCTTTTTGGAGTATGGCCGTGTCGCCATCATTCTGTCTTTTGTTTTACGCATTTTACTCGCAGCAACCATCTCCATTGCCCGGGTAATTTTTTGAGTATTTTTAATACTTCCGATCTTGCTGCGTATTTCTTTACCAACAGCCATCTTAAGACCCTTTTACCAGCTATGAGTTTTGACGAAAGTCTGAATAGCGGTCAGCATACCCTTTCTTATGTCATCGCTAAAATCGCCCGTTGCATTAATGTTGTTCATTAATTCAGAATGCTCTGCCGCCAAGTACGACTGTAAAGCCGCCTCAAAATCAAGCACCTTGTTAACTTCCACGCCGTCAAGAAATCCTTCATTAGCGGCGAACAATGAAGCGGCCATTTGCGCGACCGACATAGGTGAATATTGATTCTGTTTCATCAGTTCGGTTACGCGTTGACCGCGTTCAATCTGCTTGCGAGTACTTTCATCCAAGTCGGATGCAAACTGTGCGAAAGCCGCCAACTCACGATATTGCGCCAAATCGAGACGTGTACCGCCACCCAATTTCTTGATGATCTTGGTTTGAGCAGCACCACCTACACGCGATACCGATAAACCTGCATTCACCGCAGGCCGGATACCGGAGTTGAACAAGTTGCTTTCCAGAAATATCTGACCGTCGGTAATTGAGATTACGTTAGTCGGTACAAAAGCCGATACGTCGCCGCCTTGAGTTTCAATAATCGGCAATGCAGTTAATGACCCTGTTTTGCCTTTTACCTTGCCGCCGGTCAGTTTCTCAACTTCGGCTGCATTAATCCGTGACGCTCTTTCCAGCAAACGGGAATGCAAGTAAAACACGTCCCCTGGATACGCTTCGCGGCCTGGCGGACGACGCAACAACAAGGAAATCTGACGGTAAGCCCAAGCTTGCTTGGTTAAATCATCATAAATGATCAGCGCATCTTCGCCGCGATCCCTGAAAAACTCACCCATCGAACAACCTGTATAAGGCGCGATAAATTGCAGCGCGGCCGATTCCGATGCCGATGCCGACACGATGATCGTGTGTTCCATCGCGCCATGCTCTTCAAGCTTTCGCACAACGTTGGCAATTGATGAACGTTTTTGACCGATAGCCACATAGATACATTTAATACCTGTACCTTTTTGATTGATAATCGCATCAACCGCAATAGCCGTTTTACCGGTTTGTCTGTCGCCGATGATTAACTCGCGCTGGCCGCGGCCTACCGGAATCATCGCGTCGATAGATTTCAAGCCCAATTGCACGGGCTGATCAACCGATTGACGGGCAATTACCCCAGGAGCGATTTTTTCAATCGGCGAAGTTTCGGTGGTTTCGATAGCGCCCTTGCCGTCGATAGGATTACCCAGCGCATCAACGACGCGACCCAGCAATGCTTCCCCGACAGGAACTTCCAGAATTTTTCCGGTGCATTTTACGGTGTCGCCTTCCGAGATATGCTGGTATGGACCTAATACCACCACACCCACGGAATCTCTTTCAAGGTTAAGCGCCATGCCAAAGGTGTTGCCTGGAAATTCCAGCATCTCGCCTTGCATCGCTTCCGAAAGGCCATGCACTCGCACAATACCGTCAGTCACACTGACGACGGTACCTTCGGTGTGAGACTCGGCGCTCAAGTCGAAGTTTTCGATCTTCTTTTTAATCAGATCACTTATTTCAGATGGGTTTAATTGCATGTTCTGTTTCTCGCTCTAGTTTAGAGTCGTTTTGCTAATTGTTGAAGCTGGCCTTTAATGGAACCGTCAATCACCCTGTCGCCTGCACGTACCACTACGCCGCCGATTAAAGATTTATCCACGGTCACATTCATATGGACTTTTTTGCTTAGCGTTTTTTCCAGCGTTGAAGTGAAACCTTGCTTTTCTTCTTTGGAGAAGGCGTAAGCAGTTGTCACTTCAACATCGACATAACCTTCGCTTTCCGCCCTATAGGCTTCAAATAAATACGCAATAGTCGGCGCCAAAGTTAACCGGTTGTTTTGAATTAGTAATTTCAGAAAATTCGCACCTTCTTCATTTACGTGTTCCTGGCAAATATCGAGCATCAACTCAGACAACCTCGCGTTACTTACTTTGGGATTATCCACTACAACAGAAATCTCTTTATCATTCAGCACAGCCGATATAAACGCCAAACTTTTCGACCACTTTTCTGTAGTACCAGTCTCCAAGGCTCGCTTGAATACCGCTGCTGCATAGGGCCTTGCCAATGTTGCCAGTTCGCTCATTATGCTTAACCCAATTGATTAGAAATTTTGCTCAGGATGTCTTGGTGCTTGGTTTTATCGATTTCCGCACTCAGAACCTGTTCCGCTGCCAGCAAAGCCAAGGCCGATACCTCTTTACGCAAACTTTCTTTAGCCTGTTGTTTTTCCTGCTCAATCTGCGCCTTTGCCACCTGAAGCAAACGCTCGCCTTCTTTTTTGGCGGTGTCTTTTGATGCTTCGACAAGCTCATTGGCACGTTTTTGAGCCAGATTCACAATCTCCGAAGACTGTTCTTTGGCTTCTTTTAAAACGCCTTTGGCTTTTTTCTCCGCCAAATGCATCTGTTCCTGACCTTTTTCAGCGGCAGCCAAACCATCGGCAATTTTCTTTTTACGTTCTTCTAAAGAGTCAAATAAAGGCGGCCAGATGTACTTCATGGTAAACCATACCAGAAGTGCAAAGGTTATCATTTGCCCAATCAGAGTAGCATTGATACTCACGATGCGTTCCTCTTGTTGCTATTAAAGTTAAACGGCTATTAACCCGCTGCCGCAGCTGTTACAGCAGACAGGAATGGGTTAGCGAAGGTAAAGAACAGCGCCAAGCCAACGCCGATCATGGTTACCGCGTCTAACAGACCCGCAACAACAAACATTTTTACTTGCAGCATAGGAACCATTTCAGGTTGACGAGCAGCACCTTCCAGGAATTTTCCACCTAACAGACCGAAGCCTATCGCTGTTCCTAAAGCTCCCATACCCAGAACCAGACCCACTGCGATAGCAGTCATGCCTTGTACATCAGCAATCAATTTTGCAATTTCCATGAAACCTCCAAACCTATAGTTAATTATAAAAAAGTTAAAAAATCTTTAATGATCTTCGTGCGCCATACTCAGGTAAACAATGGTCAATACCATGAATATAAATGCCTGTAGCGTGATAATTAAAATATGAAAAACAGCCCAGGGAAAACTCAACACCGGCTGAATATACCAAGGCAATAAAGCGATCAAAATAAAGATCAGCTCACCCGCATACAGGTTTCCGAATAAACGAAGCGCCAATGAAATGGGCTTTGCAATTTCTTCTACTAACTTTAACAGCAGATTGAAGGGTAACAGCCAAGGGCCAAACGGCTGGAACATCAGTTCTTTAGCAAACCCCCAAGGGCCTTTTACTTTAATGCTGTAGAAAATAATCAGACAGAATACGGAAATTGACATTGCAAATGTTGCATTCAAATCCGTACTTGGAACGACGCGCAGGTATTCAATACCCATCATCGAACCGATTAACGGCAATATATCAACCGGGAACAAGTCCATGAAGTTCCACAGAAATACCCAGCAAAAAATGGTCAATGCCAAAGGCGCGATTAATTTGTTTTTACCGTGGAAGCTATCTTTAACCTGGGTATCGACAAACTCAATCAGCATTTCTACAAAATTCTGAACCAATCCCGGTACGCCGGCGGTAGCCTTTTCTGCCGCCATCTTAAAAAACCAGACAAACAGGCCGCCCAGAACCGCTGAGAAAAACAAGGTATCCAGATTCAATGCCCAGAAACCCTCGCCCACGGTCAGCGAAGTTAAATGGTGAATAATATAACCGGTTGCACCTTCGGCATGAGCTTCGGTAGCCATCGTTCCTCTCTAAGTATAAATAATGTCAGCGCATCAACAGCGCAAACCAAAAAACCGATAAAGCTGCTACGTATACTGCGAGCAGCGGTAATATTTCTATGTTTGGAAGCTGGAAAATCATAAAGAACAGCGCGGCTGTTAACAATAACTTGCCTGATTCCCCGGCATAAAAAGATCTTACGATCTTTCTTGCTTCCTGCCCTGCGGATCGATATACCCGCAATGCAAAATACAGATTCGGAATAAACGCCGCCGCCCCGCCTAAAGCCGCCGATAAAGCGTAAGGCCTACCTCCTGCCAGGGCAAATCCTGCCGTCATTAGCGCTATCATAAGGATTTGATAACTTATGATTTTACTGACAGTAGTGCGCTTTGTATTGACCACTCTCAATTCCATACTCAACATCGGGGGAATTATATCTAGCGGACTCCATTAAATCAAGGAAGATTGATGTACCGTATGGTTTATATTCTGATTCCCTTGTACACTTGATCTTTTGAGCATGATCTATTAAAAAAAATCATGCCAAGCCGTAGCGTAAAGACGCACCTGAACAACCTTTTGCTATACGCTCACCGCCCATAAGCGGTTTAGATAGAAAAGCGGCCGGCATCGAAAGCTCAAACAATAAACTCAGGGCCGCTTTTGATCGCTCTTCATCCGCCAACATATTACCTGTCACGCTCTAATCTGCTCAAGAATCCCATCCAGCTCTTCCAAACTGGAATAAGCGATGACCAGCTTTCCGCCGCCATTTTCCTTATGCTCAATGACTACTTTTGCCCCCAGTTTCGCGGTCAGGTCCTCCTGCAAACGCAAGGTATCGTTGTCTATTACCTTTACCTTAGGGGGTTTTGGCTCGGCTTGGCTGTCTTTAACCAGACGCTCCGCCGCCCTGACCGTTAAGCCCTCCTTGACGATCTTGTTGGCCGCAGCCACTTGCTTCGGGCCATCCAAAGACAGCAGCGCTCTCGCATGGCCCATTTCCAGCTGCCTGTTAATCAAGAACTTTTTCACGTCCGGGTGCAAATCGATCAATCTCAATAAATTGGTCACCGTCGCGCGCGACTTGCCGACTGCATCGGCAACTTGCTGATGGGTCATTTCAAACTCGTCCAACAGCCGCCTTAACGCTTCGGCCTCTTCCAAAGGATTCAGGTCTTCCCGCTGGATATTCTCGATCAGCGCTATTGCCATTGCGGTGCGGTCGTCTATCTCCTTGATGACCACCGGAACCTGCTGCAACCCGGCTAATTGCGCGGCCCGCCAACGCCGCTCACCGGCAATAATTTCGTACTTGTCCGGGGCAATCTTACGCACCACAACAGGCTGTATGATGCCTTGCGCTTTGATGGAATCGGCCAGTTCTTGCAGTTTTTCGGGGTTAATATCTTTTCTTGGCTGATACTTGCCCCGCTGCATGTATTCGACCGGCAGGGTGTGCAGCTGATGGCCTTCCCCGGTGTCGCCGTGATCGTCTTTACCGGAAACACTGCCCAATAAAGCGTCCAGCCCTCGATTTAATCCCCGTTTTTTCACAGCCATAATTCAATTTTTCTCTTTTTTAACATTTCACCGGCAATGCCCGTTGCGCTGATTTACGATAAATCAGCGCGGACTATCGCTTCAAATTCTTCTATCAACTTTCTTAGAGCCTCGGCTTCTGCCAACAGAGTAAGGTGCTCTCTTTGAATGTCCTTAAAAAAGGCCACCAGCATTGCTGTTTGTCCGCCTGCTTCCCCGGCGCTCTGCATTTCATCCTGATCCGCATCTTTAGCTGCCGGATAAGCGCCCGCTTGCCCAGTCTTCGGTTGATGCTTTTCCTCTTCCGCCAACAAAGCTTCAAGCCCCCGACCTAGTCCACGTTTTTTTAAAGTCATTTGCTGGATTTTTTTTCTTTTCTGATCATTTCACCCGCCAATGCGATATAGGCCACAGACCCGCGCGACGATTTATCGTAACTCAACACCGGCAAACCATGACTTGGGGATTCCGCCAAGCGAATGTTTCTTGGAATGCAGGTTCGGAATACCTTATCGCCGAAATAGCGGATCAATTGCTCCGATACGTCCTTGGTCAGGCGATTTCTGTCGTCATACATGGTTCGCAGGATGCCTTCCAGATGCAGCTCGGGATTAACGCTGTCCTGGATGTTTTTCAAGGTGCTCATTAACGCGGACAAGCCTTCCAACGCATAGTATTCGCATTGCATCGGTATCAACAGGCTGTTGGCGGCGACCATCGCATTTAAGGTCAGCATGTTCAACGAAGGCGGACAATCGATCAAAATAAAATCATAGTCCGCTTTGATCGGAATCAAGGCGTCGGCCAGCCGCCGCTCCTTATGATCGGCATGCATCAATTCCACTTCAGCCGCCGTCAGGTCTGAATTGCCCGGAATCACCGAAAAACCGATATCAGGCAGCTTGATGACCGTTTCCGACGCAGGCACTTCTTCCATCAACAAATCGTAGCTGGAATATTTAACTTCCTGCTTATCGATGCCGCAGCCCATCGCCGCATTACCCTGCGGATCAAGGTCCACCAGCAATACGCGCCGGTTAGCCGCAGCCAGCGAAGCCGCCAGATTTACGCTGGTGGTGGTTTTTCCTACACCGCCTTTTTGGTTGGTTATGGCAATTATTTTTCCCACTAGCTTACCTCGACCTGTTCAGGTGATTGTATTCGTACCAGACATCGTTCAACGTCAGCCCCCGGAACGCTAACCGATATGACGGATTTTTTGGCTGTTATCTCTGCCAGCTCTGCATCCAGACTCTGCCCCTTCATTGCCAGCAACACGCCATCCTTGACCAGCAAATGCGCAGTCAGTTTCACTATATCGGGCAAGCTGGCGAACGCCCTGGTAAGAACCGCATCATACGCGGGCTCAGGATGATAATTTTCCACGCGGCTATGCACAACTGCTACGTTTTTAAGCTTTAACTCCAGAACGACCTGCTGCACAAACCGGGTTTTTTTGGCATTGCTGTCAAGCAAGGTAAAGCTAGTTTCGGGCAGGCAGATCGCCAACGGAATGCCGGGCAGCCCTGCCCCGGTGCCAATATCGATGATGCGTTTGCCCTCGACATGCGGAACAATCGCCAAGCTGTCCAGTATATGCAGCCGCGCCATCTCTTCCCTATCCCGTATCGCGGTCAGATTATAGGCTTTATTCCACTTTTCAATCAGCTTTATAAAATCAAGCAACTGATCGACTTGATGGTCAGTTACGTTTAGGTTTAATTCGGCTATCCCGGAAACCAGGATTTTTCGGGAGGCTTCCATCAGGCGTTTTTCTTCTTTAGATAAACCAGCAACAGGGAAATTGCGGCCGGAGTGATACCGGGGATACGCGAGGCCTGGCCCAAGGTTTCCGGCCGCTGCTTTTTAAGCTTCTCACTGACTTCATTGGACAGGCCGGGAACGCCGCTGTAATCGATCACCTCCGGCAGGCGCAGGTGATCGTAGCGCAAAGCTTTGTCGATCTCGGTTTGCTGTCTGTCGATGTAACCGGCATATTTGGCCTGAATTTCAACCTGCTCGGCTACCTGCGGATCTATATCCCCCGCATCATCTATAAACGACAGCAGTTGCCGAATATCCACTTCCGGGCGGCGCAGCAAATCCATCAGATTGGCTTCCCGCATTAACGGCTTGCCCCAATATTGCTCGACTTGGCCCGCCTGTTCCGTTTCCGTCCTGACCCATTTCTTTTTCAGGCCGTCCTGCAACTCTGAGATGGCCGCCCGCTTGGTCTCGAAAGCCTGCCAGCGCTCGTCATCAACCAAGCCCAATTCCCTGCCTTTTTCGGTCAGACGCAAATCGGCGTTGTCTTCCCTCAGCAGCAAGCGGTATTCAGCGCGGCTGGTGAACATCCGGTACGGCTCTTGGGTGCCGCGCGTAATCAAATCGTCGATCATCACGCCGATATAAGCCTCGTCGCGTCCCGGACACCAGCTGTCGAGGCCTTTAACCAGGCGCGCCGCATTAAGCCCCGCGATTAAGCCCTGAGCCGCCGCTTCTTCATAACCGGTGGTGCCGTTGACTTGCCCGGCAAAGAACAGCGCGTCCATGTGCTTGGTTTCCAGCGACGACTTCAAATCCCTGGGATCGAAAAAATCGTATTCAATCGCATAACCGGGGCGCAAGATTTCAGCATTTTCAAAACCCAGCATCGAGCGCACCAGCTCATACTGCACATCGAAAGGCAGACTGGTCGATATGCCGTTAGGGTAAATCTCATGGGTATTCAAACCTTCCGGCTCGACAAAAATCTGGTGCGAATCCCGGTCGGCAAAGCGCACGACCTTGTCTTCAATCGACGGGCAATAACGCGGCCCGACGCCCTCGATAATGCCCGAATACAAGGGCGAGCGATCCAGGCCGGAGCGGATAATATCGTGAGTTTTATTGTTGGTGCGGGTGATATGACACGGAATCTGCCGGGGATGATGCTCGCGCTTGCCGATGAACGAAAACACCGGCACCGGATCGTCGCCGTGCTGCTCTTCCAGCTTGCTAAAATCGATGGTCCGGCCGTCGATACGCGGCGGCGTGCCGGTTTTTAAACGGTCGATCCTGAACGGCAATTCCCTTAACCGCTCGGCCAGGGCAATGGAGGCCGGATCGCCCGCACGGCCGCCGCTGTAGTTTTCCAGGCCGATATGTATTTTGCCGCCCAAGAAAGTGCCGGTGGTTAAAACCACGGCTCTTGCGCTAAAGTTCAAGCCCATTTGGGTTTTAACCCCGGCAACCCTGCCGCCCTCGACGATCAAATCGGACACGGTTTGCTGGAATAACGCCAGATTGGGCTGGTTTTCCAGCGCCGTTCTGACCGCCTGCTTATAAAGCTGGCGATCCGCCTGGGCGCGGGTCGCCCGAACCGCCGGGCCTTTGCTGGCATTCAATGTGCGAAACTGGATGCCGCCATGATCGATGGCTCGAGCCATCACCCCGCCTAACGCATCGACTTCCTTAACCAGATGCCCCTTGCCTATCCCGCCAATCGCAGGATTGCAGCTCATCTGCCCCAGGGTGTCGATATTTTGCGTCAACAACAGCGTGTTCGCGCCGCACCGGGCCGAAGCCAACGCCGCTTCCGTACCCGCATGACCGCCGCCAACCACAATGACATCAAAGTCTTTTCTAAATTTCACTAGCGTTATGTACTCTTAAAAAATGGTATATTACTGTTGTGTGGATTCACACAAACTTGACATATTATAAGAGGTAAATGATGAAAAGACGTAAAAATCAACAAGGAACCGATGGCGTTCCCAAGCAAAACCCGGTCGCAAAGTACGCGCGCCTGTTTAACAAAGCG
Source organism: Methylobacter sp. Wu8 (assembly GCF_036440755.1). Taxonomy (NCBI): domain Bacteria; kingdom Pseudomonadati; phylum Pseudomonadota; class Gammaproteobacteria; order Methylococcales; family Methylococcaceae; genus Methylobacter; species Methylobacter sp. Wu8. Next base: position 84,804 of record NZ_JAZGVT010000071.1, read on the forward strand.
CAAACTTTTTGCGATAAAAGCAAATACAGCCGCAAAGCAAAACACCCAAGGCAGGAGGCTAGTCCAATGGTTCCACGCGGAGTTATTGGACTAGCCTCTTGTTTTTTGACCCAAAGCCGGATTTCGGGCTTATTTCCTGTCGGCTAGACTCATTGTTGAATCACACCTGTGATAATTAATCGGCGCCATAGAGGGTAGACAACGGTTTACACTTCGGATTTTTGCTTGTTCCGGTATGCAGAGCAAGGAAGCAAACCGTAACCTATATTTTCAAATAGCAAAATAACCATCAGGATTAAAGCCATGATTAATATCACTATCGACAACCCCGACATAGAACAAATATTGCAGCAAACCTATGGCAATAATCACAGCCGCCTGATCAAAGAATTCAGCCAATTCATACAAGCTGCAAAAATTAAGGACGATATAGGCATTTCCATACACCAACTTGAACAGGGCGAAAGCGTAAAACTGGCGGATACGTTTACCCAAATCAAACGAAAATATGAAGAGTGAGCCGGAAATCGTCTTATCGCCTAAAGCTCTGCGACGACTGAAAGAGTTTGCCGGAAACGCCAATTCTCGCTGTCGCTCGAACCAGCTTATTCCGGCCTACCCGCCTTTAACGACCTTTACGTCGGCCTTTTTGCGCTAACCGACCTGTTGGTTCGGGGAGATTCAAAACGCGGCGAATAACAAGAACCAAATCCGGATCCAAACGTTGAAGAACTTTTTCCTTGTCCTTGGCGGCATGAACTTGGGCAAACATTTGAAGAATCTGCCCCCAGGCTTCGGCTGGCTCGCCCAATTTCTCTCTCAACAAACCGGCTAAGTCTTGCAGAAAACCGGCATCGTCGCAGTGGTTTACCAAGCCTTTGATTAGCTCCCACAAATGGCCGTCTGACTCGGTATCCGCAAGCGGCAGCAATTCTGTCAGACGTATGATAGAGGGCAGTTGATGGGCGATTGCCGCATAGGTTTGAGCGCGTCCATCAACCTTGAGCTGCTCGCTCCAAACCTCGCCTACACCAATAAAGGCCCTCGACGACTTTAATAAAGGCAAAACATCGGAATACCGTAGCAAGCAGGCAGCAAAATTATTCCACACGCCGTTATAAGCGACGGCGGCCAGTACCTCATCAAGCATAGAGGAAAGAAATTCCGCGCTTTTATCGTCAACAATATCCTTTAAGCATGCCTCGAAAACCGCCATCAAATCATGCGCAAGCATCCAACGGGTTACTCTGAAGAAACTCCGGCGCACTTTCCATAAATCTTCTATAGATATTTTATTAGCGAACTCGATGATAGCTTCCTTCACCAGTATTAGAATCTGTTCTGGCTTCTGCTGTCCCAAACTGAAAGACAGGAGATCCAAAGTCTCTATCATTAGATGTATATCGCCAATCGACTTGGCAATACTGTAAGCCTTGTTGAATGTACTCAGAGCCTCGTCAATGTTGCCCAACTCACTAAGCCCTCCTCCCTTAAAAGCTAAGGCGATAATCTGATCACGATATTCTTCAGTTGAAGAACTAAGCTCAAAAACTCTCTGCGCCAACTCAATAGCTTGTTCGTTCCGATTGAGTAGGCTTAAAACCGCTGTACAACCTTTTAACGACAACAGTTGCAAATCGGTATTACCTGCTGAAGCAGCAAGCCGCGCCGCCTCTTCAAACGCTGACGCGGCCTCGTCATACTTTTCCAGCTCATTCAGCATTTGACTTGCGGCAAATACAGCCTCTGCCTGAAAACTCAACTCGCCGAGCTCCTTAGCCAAATTAGCGGATTCGCGAAAAATAACTAGAGCCTGTTCCAGACGCTTCAGCTTTCTCAAACTATTGGCTTGAAGCCAGAGCAAACGGCATTGTCGGCTGGTGTCGTTTATGTCGGCTGCCAGTTGGGCCGCTTTGCCATATACCGGTTCAGCCCGTTCATGCTTATCTAATTTGCGCAGAACAACGCTCATAATAAATAGGGCAAGCACCTGATAATGGATTGCACCTGTAGTCACTGCCAAGTTCGCGGCTTTTTCCGACAGCGAAACGGCTTCTTCATATCGTTCGAGTTCATTGAGGCAAGACGCCTTCAATATGAGAACGCGAGCCTGCAAGTTTTGCGACTCTATACTCTCGGCCAATGTGTAGGCTTCGTCCGTTGCGGCAATAGCTTCCCGATAGCGGCCTTTATCGTTCGCAAAATTCCATGCTCGATCACATAACGCCACCGTCCTCGCATAAGCATTATCAGCCTGCTCGGCAAGCTCTGCTGACTGAGCGGCATAATCTGAGGCTCTGGCGCGATCCTGTCGTATCGAATCAGCGAAGGCAATCAGTTCGTCCAAAACCAGAATCTGCGAATCCTTGTCGCCGTTCGCTTCGACCATTTGTAGCGCTTCAATCAAGGTCGCCTCGGACTCGTTGTCCATCCGGCAGCGGGAAAGCGCTTTTGCCTCCAATAATATGGACACTGTCTTGCTTAACCTAGTGCTGGCTTGATCAGCCGCATCTTTCCAACGTTTAACGGAAAGTTCCGGCTGCCGCTTCAACTCGGCTTGGGCAGCGACAGCTTCATCAGTGCTTAAACCGGCCAAATGGAACAGTTCCGACGGAACACCTATCACACAGTCATCCCGATACTGACAATAACCATCCAGAGACTCGCACAGAAACGGGCTATTCAACGCATAAAGCTTCGCATCCGCCCACTCGCCTGCTTCCAAATGCCGCCGCGCTTGCTGTTCGCGCTCGCGCAAAGTAAAAAAACTTTCCAGCAATTCGGCAATAGGCGCTAGTCCTAAAGCGTGTTCCGGCTCGCCATAGCGTCGCCGGTAAAAATGCACGAACAGCCTATCGCGTAAGCGGTACAGCTTGCCTGCGCCTTGCGCGTCCTGATCCGCAACCAATAAGCGACCGGATTGCAAATAGCGGAAAGCATCGGCGATCTGCGCCTGCGAAGTTGCGCCCACCCGTGCCGCCAATTCGGTCTGCGTGCAAGGTTCGCCCTTGCGAATCAATGCATCAAGCAAGGCGACGGATTGCGGCGGCAAGTCATCGAGACGACGGCGGTAGTAATCGGCGAGATGGTCGCTCAAAGAATCAAGAATCGTAGCGATGCTGCGAGCATCGGGGCTAGCTAATGCTTCACCCAATAACTGGGCTAAACGAGGATTACCGCCAATGAATTCGGCGATGGCGCGAGCTCGGGCTTCTTCTTGCGGCGATAACGCCGCTTGCTGCTCCAGCTCGCGGCGGCGGTTGAAGTAGGCGATACAGTCGTCGCTGTTCCAAATGCGCAAATCCAAGGTTTTGAAAGCCTGGAACAGCGGACGATCATAGTCTTGATCCACCGTACCGGTGGCTGCGGCAATCAACATCAAACGCGAGCCTTTAGCATTCATCAGTTTGCGCAGCAATTGTTCGGCGTTGCTTTGCTCAACGGCGCGGGCACTGGCAGCCTTTTTTTGAGTAACGGAGCTACTGCCGAACAGGCTGCTGGTAAGGATATCGAAATTTTCCACCATCGCCACCACCAGACCTTGCCCCTGTCCGAAGCGCTGATCCAACGCAGTATCCAGCTCATCGACAGCGGCCTGCCAAGCCTCTGCCAGCGGACGAAACTCCAAAGTAAAAGCGGAGGTTTCCCAGCCTGCGCCGCGCACTTTGGCCGCGATGGCTAGAATTAATTGCGGCGCGGTACGGATGTTGTATTGCTCCTCGGGCAACAGAGCAGACACTACTTGCAATCCTTCTTCCCTCGCCAGCCGTTCGATTTCGATTTCAACCATGCGCATCAGGAAAGATTTACCGGAACCACGCTCGCCATAGACGATGAGGTGTTGAGCGGTCTGCTGCGGCTGACTCGCCGCCCGCCGCACCGCTTTGATGATTTCGGCCAGTTCCAGGTCGCGGGCAGTAGCTACCGCCTGCACCACCTCTGCCGTCATACGGTGAGTATTAAATGTTTCGATTAGGCGTTTGCGGCTCATCGACGCGATCCCCTGCGTTGTTTCCACCACGCCAGCATTAGACCGGAGGCCACCCGCCACTGCTGACTGCCGTCGCGTTCCGCTCGTACCGCCAAGAAACCGTCTTCCCGCAGAATGTTCAGCGCATCGCCAAGATCGGCCTCGGACATTTCACCGCTGGGATCAAGCGCATCATACAGCGCATCCCGCGCTACCGGAGAATCAGCTTTTATCACTGCTTGCAAGGCACCATTCAACAGTTTCGGCAGAGGTTCCGGCAAATTTCGGTAAAGTTTGAGTCGCTTGTCGAATTGCTGGTAAAAGGTATCATCGAAATCCGGTCGCACTTTTTCGGCGAACAGATCGGAGAAACGCTCAATACTTGCAGCGCGTCCGCCCAATGTGGTCTGTTCGAAGCCTTTTTGCAGCATTGCGGGATAGAAGGCGACGGTTTCTTCAAGCAGCGCGGTAGTATGCGCCTCGGTCCAGCTGGCAATTTCGCCGCCAACGGCCAAGGCGTCGACCAATGCTTTCGCCTCGTCGGACTCGAATGGAGGCACGTTCAGCGGGCCAAGATCGTTTAGATGATTCAAATCCAAGCCATACTGGCGGCCCAAAGCGACCATGCCTATCGACCCCATTAACAGCATCGGTACGCCTTTGTTTCGCCAGCGACGTAACGCCGCGAGCAACACATCCACCCGAGCCACCCCTTTGTCGACATCGCTTTGGAGTATGCTGCGACACAACCAAGGAAACTCGTCGATAACCAAGACTACGCGGTCGTTTTGATCAATAGCGTTTTCCACCGCCGACATAATCGGCCCGAAATACGCGAGCAGCTCATCAGCTTTACCACTCATGGCTTTGCTAAATGCATCGCGGGCGCTTTTGGCGATGGCGTTATCGTCCAAGATTAGCTTCGTCACCCGAGCTTTCAAGCCTTCGCTGGGCAATTTGCCAAGAATGGACTGCAACAACATGACTTCGGAACTCATGCCTTCGGCATCTTCTTTCACCACCGTGAAACCGGCCTTTCGTAAGCGTTCGCAACAAGCAGAGGCTTCACTGGATTTACCGATGCGGCGTAAACCGAAAAGCTTAGCGCCGTTGGACCGGGTCATGACACTGTCGAACTCATCCTCCAATGCTTTGCGCGGGAAAAATTTATCACCGCCAACCTCGGTTCCGATATGAGGCACGATGGCCTCGGGATGACTGCTCGATAATGGATTTCCATCTCTGCTGTTCATGCAACCTCACTATAGCTTTCTTGTTATATATAAATAATACTATACCGCATATCCTATTATATAGAAAACAATATATATTAAAATTACTATACACACGCAAAGCTAGTAATTTTTTAATCTCTCGGAACTATTTAATCGCAAAACGAACTATGACTTTACCGTGGCAGTAGGCATTTTTGATGAGCTTTCCGATTAGATACTTTGTATTTTGATAGACTGAATCTATATCATCCGACCATTTTGAAAACAGTCATTAATATAGCCTGAACAAAGCTCACCCTAATCACCAATGCCCGCTTTTCAATTTTAAGTACTATTGCAACGTTACATAAATTGAGATACTGGTAACGTCCACCTTACAGGAGCTCGAACCTTGACCAAGCAACAAAAGAATCAAAGTAGACAACCTCCTTCACCTCCCTGGCATCTTCTTGAACCCTGGCAAACCACCGCGTGGCTCAAAGTCAACCCTGAAAACGGCCTGGATCATCAGGAGGCAAAGGAACGTCTCGAGACCTACGGCCCAAACGCCATCCAGGAACAACGCCGCAAAGGACCGATTCGGATGTTTTTGGGGCAATTCGCCGATTTCATGATCATCGTGCTGATTTTGGCCTGTATCGTTTCGGGCTTGCTCGGCGAGATGACGGATGCGGTCGTCATCCTCGTCATCATCGTGTTGAACGCCATCATCGGCTTCGTTCAGGAGTACAGTGCGGAAAAAGCCGTGGCCGCGCTCAAACGCTTGTCCAGCCCCACCGCGCAGGTGCTGCGGGAGGGAAAAACCAAAACCATCGCGGCGCATGAGCTGGTTCCGGGCGACCTGGTCATGCTTGAAGCGGGCAATGTCGTCCCGGCCGACCTCAAGCTATTGGATGTCGCGAGACTCAAGGTGGAAGAGGCGGCGCTGACCGGCGAATCGCTGCCGGTCGAAAAATCGGAGGCGCTGATACGGGAATTGGATTCACCTCTCGGCGACCGGCTCAATATGGCGTACAAGGGAACTATTGCGACCTACGGCCGCGGCGTCGGCGTCGTCATCGCCACGGGGATGAACACCGAACTCGGTAAAATCGCCGAACTCCTGCGCCAGGAAAAAGAGACTAAAACCCCGCTGCAACAACGCCTTGCCAGCTTCGGCATGCGCCTTGCCCTTTTGGTTTTAGCCGTCTGCGCGATTATTTTCGTAGTGGGTTTACTGCGCGGCGAAGAGCCCGTACTGATGTTTTTGACCGCCGTCAGTCTGGCGGTGGCAGCCATCCCTGAAGCCCTGCCCGCCGTAGCCACGGTGACCTTGGCGATGGGCGCGCGCAAGCTGGTCGTGAAAAACGCGCTGATACGGAGGCTGCCCGCCGTGGAAACCTTGGGTTCGGTAACCTTCATCTGCTCGGATAAGACCGGCACGCTGACGCAAAACCGGATGCATGCCGAAGCGTTTTACGCCGAACAGCGTTTGCGGGAAAGCATAGACCCCGATTTTCCGGCCCCGTTGTTACGGGCGCTGGCCCTGAACAACGACGCCCGCCGCGACCACGACGGTCAATTGCTGGGCGACCCCACCGAAATCGCCTTGTACGAAGCGGCCGAAAGCGTGGGCTATGTTGGCGCGAACCTAGTCAAGGATGCGCCTCGGCTGGACGAGATCCCTTTCGATTCCGAGCGTAAACTGATGACCACGCTGCATCAGGAAAACGGCGAACTTGTCGCTTACACCAAAGGCGCGCCGGAAAATGTGCTGCCTCGTTGCGTTAACCAATGGCTCGGCAACGGCCCGCAGCCTTTGTCTATGGAGACGGTATTGGCCGCCGCCGAGCAAATGGCCGAGGAAGGCCTGCGGGTGCTGGCCCTGGCGTACCGGCAATTCCCTGAACAACCGCAAACGCTGGATGCCGATTCTATCGAAAGCGGGCTCATTTTCCTGGGCTTGGTTGGACTGATGGACCCACCGCGCCCGGAAGCCAAGGAAGCGGTCGCGCTATGCAAGACTGCGGGAATCACGCCGGTCATGATCACTGGCGACCACCCGGCGACCGCCCGCGCCATCGCGATCAGGCTCGGCATCGTCGATGACGGCGGCAAGGTGCTGACCGGCTCGCAACTGGCCCGGATGAATCTTGAGGAATTCGAGAAGCAAGTCGAGGACGTTCGTATTTATGCCCGCGTTGCGCCGGAGCAAAAGATCAAAATCGTCAAGGCGCTACAGGACAAGGGGGAATTCGTAGCGATGACCGGGGATGGCGTCAACGATGCGCCGGCGTTGAGAGCGGCCAATATCGGCATCGCGATGGGCAAGATCGGCACGGATGTGGCGCGGGAGGCCTCGCATATGGTGCTGCTGGACGATAATTTCGCCACCATCGTGACTGCGGTGCGCGAAGGGCGGCGGATTTTCGACAACATCCGCAAATTCATCAAATATGCGATGACCTGCAACTCGGCGGAAATCTGGACGCTGTTTCTGGCGCCTTTTCTGGGCTTGCCGATCCCGCTGCTGCCGATCCACATCCTCTGGATCAATCTGGTTACCGACGGCCTGCCGGGCCTGGCCCTGGCCGTCGAACCGGAAGAACGGGGCATCATGGAACGGCCGCCCCGCGGCCCCCAGGAAAGCATCTTTGCGCAAGGCATGTGGCAACATATTCTGTGGATCGGCCTGCTGATGGGCGGCGTTTCCTTATTCGCCCAAGGCTGGGCTTATTCTACCGGTTCCGCCCGCTGGCAGAGCATGGTGTTTACAGTGCTGGCCCTGTCGCAGATGGGGCATGTCTTGGCGATCAGGTCGGAGCGGGAATCGCTGTTCAGCCAGGGCCTGTTTTCCAACATGCCGCTGTTAGGCTCGGTGCTGTTGACCTTTTGCCTGCAAATGGCGGTGTTGTATGTGCCGGTGTTGCAGCCGATCTTCAAGACCGAAGCCTTGAGCCTCGATGAACTGTTGCTCTGTCTGGCGCTTTCTTCGGTCGTGTTCTTTGTCGTGGAAGTCGAAAAATGGCTGCGCCGCCGGGGCTGGATTTACCGAAACGGGCCGAAAGATTTGTAATCGCAGGTTTTAGGGTTAAGCCTCACCGTTCCAGCGCGATAATCAGCGCGCTGGTAATAACCGCAATCAAGACGGCGCGGATACCGGACCATAACCAAAAACCATGCTCGATTTTGCCAAGGTATGTCCCCAACAGGAAAATCAACACGAACGCCATGCCAATAGAAGCGTTCATGGGATCTACAGGCAGAGGAATCTGTTGCGAGGCCAGCCACAAAGGCAAAGTGATAAGAACCGAAATCAGCAACGGAGAAAGCCCGTTGACCAAAGCGATCATGATCGGCACCAACCGGGATGCCCGTCCATGCGCACTTGTTTCGAGCGTCACGATCATAGCCTTTTCCAACTCGCGCAAAGCTTTCCTGCGCTCGGCGGCTTCGCTGAGATAGGCGCTGCTCACCCCACTGACCGACAGCGCAATTGCGGCGCCAAGGCAAACGCTTACCGCCACCGTCGCCGACGTTTCGCCGCTGGTATGGAAACCGATGATAAGCCCCAGCATTGTCAGCGCTCCGTCAAAGCCGTTCACCACCACGTAGCGCCGCGCGATACCGCGCGATCCGGTGATGTGTAATAGAAAGGACAACTGCTTAATCCAATTGATCAATGCTTCCGTCTCCGAAGGTCAAATGCGCTTTACTCAATTCAGCGCCTTTAAAACGGATCGGCGGGACTGCCCGAGACCTCAACCTCATCGATACTGTGAACAGTCCCCCCCATTGTACCGATGACGGCTTTAACGGCGGCAAAATCGACCGCTACGCCCTCGATAATCACCTCGGCGCTTTCGGTTTTCTCATCAACCGCCGTAATGGTAAGGTTGACCCGATAGTCCGGGGCCAATGAGGCAATCGCGCCGGCCAGATCCAATGCATCTGGATGATGCGGCTTGAGCACGTCCAGAACGATGCGTTTAACTGAAGGCATAAAGGTCTCCCTATTCATTGATTATCGATGAAACTCAGTTCCGGCAAATCAAGGCCGGCCATTATTGATGCTGCGTACACATTCACTCGCTTGGCTTACTCCTGTTGCAGATAGAGAACCGACAAGTTGAGGATGTAAATGATGAACATGGACAGACTGACCCAGCCTACCGTCTTGAACAAGCGTTGCTGCGGCCGATACAGAAGCCCGACAACGGCAATGCCGGTCATCATGATCGCCGACTGGCTGGTAACCAAATGTACCGGCGAGACGCTGGCAAGGAGAGGGCCTTGCAGGTAAGCCATATCGTCGACGGCGATAATGACCAGATCGAACAGGTTGCTGCCCAGCAAGTCGCTGATCGCCATGTCCAACGCCCCGATTCTCAGCGCTGAAAGCGTAACCGCCACTTCAGGCAAGGAAGTAGCCGTGGCCACGAACACGGTGCCAACGAAGCTGCGCCGCCAGCCCATGGCTTCGGCCAAATGCTCCGCCGTTACCGGAAGCCTGATACCCGCCAAAACCACCACGACAGAGACTAAAATAAAGAACGTCAGCGCCTTGAGCAAACTGATTTTCGGATAGCGCTCGGCAATTTCTTCCACGACTTCCTGACGCTGGGCTTTTTCATAACGAAAAACCGTGCGCATCGCAAAAATGTAAAACAGCACAATGATCGGCGAGTATATGCCGACATGCCAAAAACTCAGATTAATGCCGTGTTGATACAAGACCAGATTGAACGCCACGAAACCGAGAAGCACAACGCCGAAACCGGCGGAAAGTATATGCCCCTGGCTGATTCGGGTATAAACCGAAGCGCCCCGATGCAGGAAATCCAGCAGCACGATCAGCAGCAAATTGAATACGCAACTGCCCAAAACATCGCCTAACGCGATATTCGGGACATTCACATACGTTACCGCACTGATTCCGGTGACCAGCTCGGGCAGAGAAGTGACCGTGGCGAGCAAAGCGATTCCGATCCAGGTTCCTCCCCAACCGGTTTTTTCGGCGATAACATCGCCGTAGAGCGAGAGAAAGTAACCGGACACGCCGATTGCTAAAGCCAAGGCGGTAAACTCAACAAAAATCAGCCAATGCGTCATGCGATATTCTGCTTATTAATCGAGGGAATCATCTTATACTTGTTTGAGTTTGCCGGGCGCCGGTAAGCAGCGGTGAAATTGTTTCGAGTCACGATCATGGCGACTCTCCCGATCAGTTTGGTTGCAGTATATCCTTATTGTTTTTCAGCCATCATGTCTAAATCATTACGAACATTTTATTGGGTGTTAGAATACGACCCAATCTGTGCGTTTACCCCGAGCTGTAATCTGAAAAAATGCACAAAACGAAAACGTTAAAAACATTTTCCATTAAGAGGACACTATGCGGAACCTGAAGCTTTTACCCGCGCTGATTGGGGCGACAGTTGTCATCGCTGTCATTTTATATGTCGCCTTCTATTTCATATTTCTCGATCTGTTTGTCGACTTATGGTGGTACCAGTCATTAAAACTTGAAGCCTATTTTTGGCTCAGGCTGCTGTACAAATTCTTCCTGTCCGGCGGCGTCACGCTGGCGTTCTTCGCCATTTTCTTTTTTCACTTCTGGATCGCCTCGCGCTACCTGGGCATCAATCCGGCTGACGAACTTCTCAGCAATATCGATAAACGCCGCCGTTTCCAGCGTTTTGCCGACACATTCATGAACGGTTCGGCAGCCGTATATACCCCAATATCGCTGATTCTGGCGATATTTATCGCCATCCCTTTCTATAATCAATGGGAATCGACACTGCTGTATTTTTTCGGCAGCGACTCGGGCGTAACCGAAACGGTTTACGGCAAGGATGTCAGCTTTTATATGCTGTCCTACCCGACCTACATGCTGATCCAACAGGAAATGCTGACCACCGCCTCGCTGATCTTTTGCATGGTCGGCATTTTATATTGGCTGGAACATATTTTTATACCCGATGAAAATTCCGAGTTCCCGTTGGGCGCCAAGATTCATCTCACCGTGCTGATCGGCTTTGTCGTTGCGTTTGTGGTCTGGGGCTTTATGCTGGACCGCTTTACGCTGCTTTATACTAAGACCCACGAGCCGATATTTTACGGCCCCGGTTTCGTGGAATTACGCTACCACTTGCCGCTGATCTGGCTGGAAATCGTTACCTTCGTGGCGACAGCGATAACCGCAGGCTTATTTATTTTTTCAGAAAAACACCGGGTAAAAACCCCTTTTTTAATATCGCTGGCCTTGTTCCTGTGTGTCGCAGGCTTGCCGAAGATTCAGTTTATCCCCGATCTGATCCAGAAATATATCGTCAACCCGAATCCGGTCAAAACCAATAAGTCGCTGATGCAGCATAATATCGACGCGACGCTGGCCGCTTACGATTTGAAGAATATCAAGACGGTTGATATGACTATTAATCTGGATGCGACGAACGACATTGAATCATGGAGTACGCAAAAACATTTTGACAATCTTCCGGTCTGGGACAGGGAGTTCATCATTGACAACTATAAGCAGTTACAGGAAATAAGGCCTTATTACAAATTCCTGTCGGTCGACGAAGACCGCTATTTTGTTCTCGACCATACCCGGCAGGTTAATCTTGCGGCCCGGGAAATCAATATTTCGAAGCTGCCGCCTGAAGCGCAAAACTGGGAAAACACCCACTTGCGCTACACTCACGGCTACGGCGCCGCCGCTACTCCCGCCGCGCAGGATGCCGATAAGCAGCTGATATGGTATCTACGCGATTTAAATATGTATTCCGACGTCGGCTTCAGCGTTAAGCACCCGGATATTTACTACGGTCAGGAGCAATTCCACTTTGCCATAGTGCCTAACAAGTTAAATATCATGGGCATTGCCGGCACTGACCCGGAATTAGCGGAACCTTACCACGGCGAGGGCGGGATACCTATTCCATCGCTGTTCAGAAAGGCATTATTCGCCTTTTATTTTAAGGATGAAAAAATATTCTTTTCAACCGGCATCACTAACCAAAGCAAGCTCAAGATGCGCAGGAATATAACCGAGCGCATTAATAGACTGACTCCTTTTCTGCATCTGGATAAAGATCCTTATCTGGTTATAGACAAGGACCGGTTCTACTGGATACAGGACGCCTATACCTTATCCAATAAATATCCGGTTTCCAAACCTGCGGACGATGATTTCCTGGAAGGACATCAAGATTTCAACTACATCCGCAACTCGGTTAAAGTTGTGGTCGATGCCTTTGACGGCGATGTCGATTTTTATATTTCCGACCCATCGGATGCGATTATTCAGGCATACAGCAATGCGTACCCTGGGGTATTTAAAAATCTGGAAGAAATGCCCGCGGAATTAAAGAAACACTTGCGCTATCCGCGCGATCTTTATTATCTGCAAATGAAGGTGTATGCGAAATATCATCAAAAAAGCCCCGAATTATTCTACGAACAGGCCGAAACCTGGCAGTTTGCCAATGTCCGTGGAGAACAGGTATTGCCTTATTACCAGACGATGGACTTTGGCAACTGTAACGACGCTGAAGAGTTTGTAATGATTAACCCGATGACGCCTTTTAACAGGGGCAATCTCAGCATGATCGGTGTAGCGGGGACACTCGACCAAACCAATTGCGGCGGGACATATAAACCCGGCATTACCGTTTACAAGTTCGGCAAGGATGTTCAGGTCAATGGACCGGCGCAAGTTGAAGCCCTGATTCACCAGAATCCGCTGATTTCCGAGCAATTTACCTTATGGGATCAGAGCGGGTCGCGGATTGAAATGGGGCGTATGATTATCCTGCCGATGGGCAATAACGTTCTGTATGTACAGCCGGTTTATATCGTCTCAACCAAAAACAAAATACCCCAACTCATCAGGGTCATTGTTTCTGTCGGCAACGAAGTTGTTATGGATAAAACGTTATGGTCGGCTTTTAACCGCTTAAAACAAATTTATATCAAAAACGCCGCCGAAGGTAACGGAACAATAACATCCAAACCCGCGCTAGAGCGGATAAAGAACTAAGAGGGCGGATTGCGGATCAGCGGAGTTGAAGCCGCTGATCCGGCCTTAATTGGCTTTAAATCATTACGTTAGCAACATCAGCGTGCGCAGCCAGACTTCCACTCCAGGCTGATAAGACCAGCGTCAGGTCATCGGCTAACACAAGGTAATTGTCATAAAAATTTCAGTTGTTATTCCCAGCTACAACCGTCGTGATCTGCTGAAACGCGCGCTATTATCCGTCTATTCACAAACCTTGTTACCGACTGAAGTAACGGTAATCGATGACGGCTCTAACGATGGCTCAGAAGCCATGCTCCGCCGGGAATTTCCGAAGGTCAATTATTATTACCAAGAAAACCTAGGCGTCAGTGCCGCACGTAATCTCGGCATCCAACAAGCCAGCGGCGACTGGCTGGCCTTCCTGGATTCCGATGATGAATGGCTGCCTGAAAAACTGGCCAAGCAAAAGGCGGCGTTGACGGCCGACCCCGGCTACAGGATTTGCCATACCGAAGAAAACTGGATACGCAACGGAATCCAGGTTGACGTACCCAAGAAATACGCCAAGACCGGCGGCTGGATATTCGGCCATTGCTTGCCGCTCTGCGCAATATCCCCGTCCACGGCGTTGATACACCGCTCGGTATTTACCGGCATCGGTCTGTTTGACGCGCGGCTGCCTGCCTGTGAAGATTATGACCTGTGGCTCAGAATCACCGCCAACTACCCGGTTTTACTGGTTGAACAGCCGCAAATCAACAAGCATGGCGGCCATCAAGACCAGTTGTCCCAGGCATTCTGGGGCATGGACCGGTTTCGGATCAGCGCCTTGCAAAAAATCATTGATGCCGGTCAATTGTCCGCCCCAAACCGGCAGGCGGCGGTCAATATGCTGCTAAAAAAAGCCGGCGTTTACCTTAACGGCGTTACCAAACGCGGAAAAACCGAGGAAGCAAGCTATTACCGACAACTGATTAAGCGCTACGAATAGTTATACCAATCCCAATAAGTTTTTATTTGAACCCCCTCAACCTAACCTTCTCCCGCTGGAGAAGGGATAACATGCGAACTTATTGGGATTGGTATTATTTGATTCTAAATCTACAGCTACAGTCGCCCTTGGCCATACAGCTTAGCTGCTCAACTTCTTTGTCCAGCAAAGAAGACATCAGCGCCAGATCGAACTCGCAAATCTCATGATGCTTTTGAGCCAGATCGTGATAAACACAGTTAAAAGCCTGGATATTTTGGCCTTCAGTTCCGGGCCCCATGCCCACTTTCACTTGAAAACCAAGATCGGTCATGACCAAGGCCAATTCATCAACGCGTTCGCTTAAACTTTTCCCATCAAACTTGCCGCTGAGTTTATCCGCGAGTCTTCCGCCCAGTTTTTGCATATAGGCTTTGAAACGCTCCGGGCCTATTTCCTGCAATAAATCGCTAAGAATCAATTCTGAAAACCAGGCGTATTGCTTGGGGAAATAGTTGTTGCCTTTATCGGTGATGACGTAGATGGTTACCGGACGCCCGGCTGTTTTATTGAGCATGCTTTTTCTGATATAGCCGTCCCGCTCAAGTGCGACAAAGTGCTGTTGAACGCCCGTTCTTGAAATATCCAGTACTTTAGCCAATTCATCAACACTCAGGCCATTCCTGTTTTCCAGCAAATGTTCAAGTATCTGGTGTTGCCGGGGACTTATCTTTTGAGGTATTAGCGGATTCATCCTTCTCATCATGTCTTTTTGTTAAGCCGATGTAGATAATAGCTCATTATGACATATATAACTTGTAAAAGTTTTATATAGCATAAATCGGTCTGTTGTTATAAACTTCGGATTGAGCAAGTTTGCTTAAATAATAATAATTACCCACACAACTGGAGACACATAATGAGCGATTCTCAAGAAACCGGCCAAACACTCTATGAAAGAATCGGCGGCGAAGCGGCTGTTAATGCGGCCGTAGATATTTTTTACCGCAAAGTGCTGGCGGATTACCGCATTAACCGTTTTTTCGACAACACCGACATGGACAAACAACTCGCCAAGCAAAAAGCCTTCTTTACTATGGCGTTTGGCGGCCCCAATAATTATACCGGCCAGGATATGCGTAATGCCCATGCGCGTCTGGTCAAAATGGGTTTGAACAGCAGCCATTTTGATGCGGTCATGGAGCACCTTGGCGCGACATTAACAGAGCTGAATGTACCTCAAGAGCTGATCGCCGAAGCTGCCGCCATTGCGGAAAGCACACGCAACGACGTATTAGGCAAATAACTGAAATACCAGGTGGAGACCATGCGAAGTATAACGATTGGCGAATCGACATTTTCCTGTCAACCGGATGAAACTGTATTGGAAACCCTGTTAAGGGAAAACGTGCAGATCCCTAACGGTTGCCGCCAGGGCCTTTGCCAAGCCTGCATGATGCGCAGTCTTGATACTCCTCCACCTGTCTCAGCCCAAACCGGTCTTAAAGACACCTTGCAAAAACAGAACTACTTTCTGTCTTGTATCTGTCGTCCAGAACAGGATATGACCGTTGCCTTGCCCAACCAGCAAGGCGCTTCGATTGAAGCCGTCGTCATCGAAAAGCAGCTGTTAACGCCCGACATCGTCCACTTGGTTTTGGAATATCAAAGCCAATTTAATTTCTTCGCCGGCCAATTTGTTAATTTAAAACGGCCCGACGGCTTAATCCGCAGCTATTCGATTGCGAATATCCCGCAGCATGAAAACATTCTGGAATTTCATATCCGGCGCCTGCCGAACGGCCAATTCAGCAGCTGGGTTCATGATGAATTGGAGTTAGGCGCATCTGTCGCCATTTCAGAAGCCCAAGGCTCGTGCCATTACCTGCCCGGACGCGCCGAGCAGCCCTTATTGCTGATCGGGACCGGCAGCGGCCTTGCGCCGCTGTACGGCATTATTTCCGACGCCTTGGCCCAGGATCACTCAGGCCCTATCCATTTGTATCACGGCAGTCGCGATCTTAACGGACTGTATTTCATTGATGAAATGCGCGAACTTGCCGTAGAGTTTGAAAACTTTCATTACACGCCTTGTGTCTCGGGAGAAGGTATTGAATCGGATCATGTCCGGGGCCGCGCTCATGAGATTGCCTTATCCTCCACTGAAACCTTAAGCGGATGGCGGGTTTTCCTGTGCGGACATCCCGAAATGGTCAGCCACACCAAGAAAATGGCGTTTATGAAAGGCGCATCGATCAGCGATATTTACACCGACGCTTTTCATGTGATTCAGGACAAGAAATAAACAAGCGCCATAACAGAGGCAATGTCGTTTACAGCACGGAAACATTGCGCCCCATGAATCGACAAAATCCGCCCGGAATTTTTATCTACGCCGCACTGCCTTGCGAGGCCAAACCGCTGGTCGAGCATTTCAACTTAAAAAAAGAGACGCCTGTTCAGCCGTTTGCGGTTTATTTGGGCCGGGACATCTGCCTGACCGTAACCGGCTTGGGGAAAAGCGCGATGGCTGCCGGCGTAGCCTACACCCACGCTTTGTTTGCTGCGGTTAAACATCCGGTACTGGTTAATATCGGCATTGCCGGGCATAAAGACCACGCCCTGGGCAGCCTGTTTCTAATCGACAAAATCACCGATATTGACAGCCTGAAAAGTTATTATCCGCCGCTGGTTTTCACGCCGCCTTGCCCCACCGCTTCCATCCAAACGGTATCAAGGCCTCAGATTGGCTATGACCCGCACCATCTTTGCGACATGGAGGCGTCCGCATTTTATGAAACCGCCGTAAGATTTTCGTCAGGCGAATTAATCCACTGCCTGAAAGTTATCTCGGACAATGCATTATCGCCGGCCGAAAACATCCAGCCCAAGCAGGTTTCTCAATTGATAGCCGCGCATGTTGCAACGATTGAAGCCTTGCTCGCGGAGTTAAGACGTCTGGCGGAATTGATAACTGCGCCGGAACCGGCGCAGTTTGAACGGCTGATACAACGCTATCATTTTACGGCCAGCGAACAGGGACAGCTAAAAAACCGGCTGTCCCGCTGGGAGCTATTAACCGGCGCCCAAATCCCTGAGCTTGATGAAACCCCGTTACATAAAGGCAAGGATGTTTTATGTTGGCTGGACCGGCAAATCAATAAACTTGAGTTTTCCTTGTAACGGCGTTTTTCTAGCCGTTAAAAGAATATGAAGGCATGCTTGCTGACTGCGACTATCGCGATATAAACGAAGCAGGCAAGCGCCCCGGCGAAAGCCTTCCAACGCAGCTCGCCCTGACTCTTGATAGCGACAATCCCCAGGCCGACGTATGCGACCAAAGCGATTAGCTTAGCGACAATCCAGCCGTACTCGGCTGACAACCATGAACCTTGAAAAACCAAAGTAAAACCGGTAATCAATAAAAAAGTATTGATAATATGCGGCCCGATTTTTATCCATTTTTGTTCCAGCAATTCCGGGCGCTTTTCGGCCAGATAGATCCTGCCGACAAAGCTGGAGATCGACAATAAAATAAAGGTGAGATGAAGAATTTTAATCATGCTGTGCTCCTAAGGTTTAACGATAAATAAGTCTGTTGCCTATGTTGCAGCAATATACGCCGAAAAACCAGCGGGTCTTTTTGCTGGGTTATTTCGCCGGGGCGAGGATAGCACTGATGCTCCAACCGGGATAACCAAAAACGCAACGCCGCCGCCCTGAGCAGGATCGGCCAGTGCTGTTTCTCCAGCGGCTCCAGCGGCCTTAAAGTTTCATAAGCCGCCAGCAACGCAGCGAACTTTTCGTTATTCACCGTGCCGTTATCGCAACACCAATCGTTAGCCGCTATCGCAACATCCAGCAGCAAGGTATCGGTGCAGGCGCTGTAAAAATCCAGCAAGCCGCTGAGCCGGTCGTCGACAAACAACACATTATCCCTGAATAGATCGGCGTGAATAACGCCGCGCGGCAGATTAACCCGGCTGTTCTCAGTTTGAAAAGCCAGCTCGTCATCAATCAGCCCGCGATCGGCTGCCGACAAATAAACGCTGATCCTATTCAGCACCGTCTTGCACCAGCTTATATCATTGCCGCTCTTTACCGGGAAAACATAGTCCTGCGTACAGCGATGCAAACTTGCCAACTGCAAGCCGATTTCCTGGCACTGTAAGATTGATGGCGATGCCGTTGATGAACCGGGTAAAAGCCTGAATACCGCTGCCGGTTTACCATTAAACTGACGCAGCGGATTACCCTGCCGGTCGCGTTGGGGACAGGGGCAAGGCAGGCTGTTTTTGCCCAGATGTAACAATAACTCTAAAAAATGCGCCAACTCATCGGCCGCCAGCGACTCGAATAAAGTCAGGATGAAACGGCCTTGCGTAGTGGCTACCGAATAATTGGTATTGTCTATGCCGTCCGTTATCCCCTCAAAACTGACGACTTCGCCGAGACTATAAGCACTAAAGAATTGATCGAGTTGCGGGCGTGTTATACGAGTAAATACCGACACTGACTAAGCGGCTACCATTCCAGCAACTTCCACATATTGATGTCGGACCCTCTATCCCCATCGCTACGGCGCACATCCATTTTGCCGTCGCCATTGGTATCGAGAAAATAATAGGGAGGCCCGACAGCCGGTATAACTTTGATCATATAAAGCCTGCCGCCGCGACGGTATTCCTGAATAGTCTCCTTATTTTTACGAATAATGGTAATGTCGGGCTCCATGGTTTCGCCGTTTTGAATCGGCAGCGGCGGCTCCGGCGCCTCCGGCACAGCCTCAAGATCCGGCGGCCGCTCATCGACAGCATCAGCCGCGTAGACCGGAAAGGCAAGCAAACTCAGTAAGATAAAACGCCGCATAAAGTGACTCTTATTAAAAATAAAAACTGCGGCTATCTTATTACAGTTTTTACCGGCTTGCTTGACTAAAATCCCTCAACGATCGATGCCATCAATGTGGGGTTCATTCCCCACCCACCAACCGATAACCCACGCCCGCCTCGGTCAACAAATAACGCGGCTGATTGGGATCTGATTCGAGTTTCCGGCGCAATTGTCCCATGTAAATCCGCACATAGTGGGCGTGCTCCACGTAGGCGGGCCCCCAAACATCCAGCAACAACTGCCGGTGCGTCAATACCTTGCCCGCATGATGGATCAACACGGTCAGCAGCCGGTATTCGATCGGAGTCAGATGAATTTCCCGGTCGCCGATATGCACGCTGCGACGGGATAAATCGACCTGCAACTCGCCGACGCGAAACAGCGTTTCGACGCTATCTCCTGCAAGCTGTGCGGCGTGGCGTAGCGATACGCGGATGCGCGCCAGCAGCTCGCCGATACTGAACGGTTTAGTCAGGTAATCGTCTGCCCCGGCATCCAGCGCGTCAATCTTGTTGATTTCCTGGCTTCTGGCCGACAGCACGATGATCGGCACCGCAGACCACTCGCGCACCTTGCGGATCACCGTTATGCCGTCCATGCCCGGCAAGCCCAGGTCGAGAATGACCAGATCCGGTTTGCGGGTGCCGATTTCCACCACGCCCCGCTCGCCGGTTCCCGCCTCAACCACCTGGAATCCCTGCACACTCAGGCTGGTACGCAGAAAACGGCGGATTTGCGGGTCATCCTCTATAACCACAATGACGGGTTTGGCGTTACTCATCTTGCGGCTGCTCGGTTGCCAGTTGCGGCGGCGCTTCGTCTACGGGCAGCAGAAAAAAGAACTGCGCCCCTCCGCCTTGCCGGTTGGCGGCGCCGATAACGCCGCCATGCGCGATAATGATAGCTTTGCAAATAGCCAGACCCAGACCGACGCCGCTTTGCGCGCCTTCCCGGTGCACCCGGTAAAATTTATCGAACAGTTTTTCCTCTTCTCCCGGTGGTATGCCGGGGCCACGATCCGCTATCGTGACCTTTAGCATGTGGGCGGAAATTTCGGCAATGATGTCGATGGGACTGCCCACCGACGTATATTTGCAGGCATTTTCCAGCAGATTGACCAGCACCTGCTCGATCAGCACCGCGTCGACGCGCACCAAACAGAGCTCATCCGGCAGCTTGGCGTTGACCGCGCGCCCGGCAAGTTGCTTGTGCATTCGCGTCAACGTTCCGCCGACAATTTCATCCAGCGGATACCATTGCCGGTTCAGCGATGCCTGTCCTGCATCCAAACGAGCCATGTCCAGAATATTATTGGCCAGGTTCGACATACGCAGCGCTTCATCATAAATGGTCAGGCTCAACTCTTGCCGGTCCGGCGGGGTAAGCTGGGCGTCCTCTTCCACCAAGGTACTGGCTGCGCCGACGATGGACGCCAACGGTGTGCGCAAATCGTGGGAAATGGCGCTGAGCAAGGAATTGCGCAAGGTCTCGGATTCCATCCGCAATTGCGTCTGTTGCGCCTCATCGGCAAGACGCACCCGCTCAATGGTTTGGGCAATCTGGCTGATAAAAGTATCCAATAGCCGACGCTGTTCGGGCAGAAATACCCGGCGCAGATTGGCGGCGCGCAATACCAGCACACCGATGACGCCGCGAAAACCGGACATAGGAAAAAACACCGCCCCGGCTCCGGGCAAAGTATCGGTGCCTTGTCCGGCCATCTGACCGTGGTCAAAAACCCACTGCGCCACGCTGAGATCGCAATCGCGCAGGGATTCCGGGACTGGCGGGTCCAGCGGGTAGACTATCCGGCTGTCATCGGTGGGAAACAGCAAGACGCTGGCGCCGCCGAACTCCCCCTGAATATGACGCGCGGCGATTCTGGCGGTATCCGCTACGGTACGGCTGGCCGCCAGATCCTCGCTCAGTGCGTAAAGGACATTGGCGCGCCGTTCCCGATGCGAAGCAACCTTCGCCTGAGAGCGCATATTGCTGGTCAGATGGCTGATGATCAAGCCCACCAACAGCATAATGACGAATGTGACTAAATACTGGACATCCGCAACCGCAAAGGTATGAACCGGGTTTACAAACAGAAAATCGAATGCGGCAACGCTCAACACCGAGGTCAGAACAGACGCCTCGCGGCCGAAACGCGCCGCCATGAAAACCACGCCCAGCAAATAGACCATGACCAAGTTAGCGGGTTCGAATTTCCCGGACATCAGCCAGGCAACCGAACTGGTGCAAACCGTCATAGCCACCGCCCAGCCCCAATTTAACCAGCGCCGCTTGGCGCGCCCCCAGGGATAACCGGAGCGCAGCACTTTTGCACCCGGCATTTCTTTCGGCTTTTTTTGCTCGGTTAAGTCTTCGCCGCGCGGGCTGCCCAGCAAATAGACGTTGATGTTATGGGCTTCGGTGATCAGGGTATCGACGACCGAGCCCAACACCCAGCGCTTCCAACCACGGCGGCCGGGTTTGCCCAGCACGATTTTGGTGACGTTGCGGCTTTTGGCAAACCCCAGGATTTCTTTGCTCATATCGGGGCCTGACAAGGTCACCGTTTCGGCGCCCAGCTGCTCGGCGAAACGCAGCACCCGCAACACCTCGTCGCGACGCTCGGCGGGCAGGCGTTGCAGCTCCGGCGTTTCCACGTAGGCCACAATCCAATGCGCATGAAGACTGGTAGCCAGCCGCTTGGCGGCGCGCACCAGCCGCTCGGCGATAGCATTGGGGCCTATGCAGACCAATATCCTGTCGCCAACCTGCCAAACATCGCGTATCGCGTGGTCGTCCCGGTAGTCCTGCATTTGCGCATCGACCCGGTCGGCGGTCAGGCGTAACGATAACTCCCGCAACGCAATCAGGTTGCCTTTGCGGAAGAAATTGTGCATCGCCCGCTCCGCCTGTTGCGGCACATAAACCTTGCCCTCCTTGAGCCTCAGCAATAATTCATCGGGCGGCAAATCAATCAATTCGACTTCGTCCGCCAACTCGAATACCGTATCCGGCACGGTTTCCCTAACCTGCACGCCGGTGACCTGACCGACATCGTCGTTGAGGCTTTCCAGATGCTGGACGTTCAGCGTGCTGTAAACATCGATTCCGGCATTCAGCAATTCTTCGACATCCTGCCAGCGCTTGGGATGACGGCAGCCTGGAGCGTTGCTGTGTGCCAACTCGTCCACCAGGACCAGCGCCGGCCGGCGTTTCAGCGTGCCGTCCAGGTCGAACTCGCGCAGCACCGTACCGCGATGTTTCACCAGCTTGGGCGGCAGCACATCCAGGCCTTGCAATACCGCGACGGTTTCCTGCCGGTCGTGAGTTTCCACCAGACCCACCACCACATCGACGCCTTCAGCCCGCTTGGCTTGAGCCGCCAATAACATCGCGTAGGTTTTGCCGACACCCGCTGCCGCGCCGAAAAAAACCTTGAGTCGTCCGCGTCGTCGCTGGTTTTCCTCGCGCTCTACGCGGGCAAGCAGGGCGTCAGGGTCTGGTCGTGTGTCATTCATGCATGAGTCCGGTTATTACTGGAAATTCATTACTTAAGACGCTGATCCAAAGCCAAATTCAATTTCAGTACATTAACCCGGGGTTCGCCCAACACGCCCCATTGTCGCGTTTGTGTATAACGATCAACCAGTTCACGCACACTGTCCGGCGACAAATGCCGGGCTATCGCAACGCGGTTGATTTGATAGACAGCGGCGGCAGGGCTGATGTGAGGATCAAGCCCGCTGGCCGAGGCGGTCACCAAATCCGCAGGTACAGCTTCCGAATGGCTGGGGTCGGCATCACGTAACGCTTTGATGCGCGCCTGAACGGCGTCTATCAGTGCAGGATTGATAGGGCCTTGATTGGAGCCGCTGGAGGCTCCGCCGTTATAAGGGGCGGGCGACGTTGCCGAAGGCCGTCCCCAAAAATATTCGGGATGGCTAAACGCTTGGCCGATTAATTCGGAACCGAACGGTTTCTCGTCACTGCCGAGCAAACTGCCGTTTGCCTGGGTGGGAAAAAGCAATTGTGCGCTAAGCGTGACTAATAGCGGATAGACAACGCCAGTCAATGCGGTCAAGCATAATAGTAAGATTAATGCAGGTTTGATGGTGGTTTGCATGGATAATTCCTGTGATTTTAGTTTGATAAGATGCGACGTGTTCGCTGGTTCCCAAGCTCCAGCTTGGGAACCAGCGCAAATAGGCTTTTTCCTATGTTAATTTCCCCTCACCCAACCCTCTCCCTTTGGAGAGGGCTTTCTTTAATCAGAACGGTAGCGCCGTTAAACCAAGATCGATCAACTTAATCCCTATAAACGGCACGATAACGCCGCCGCCACCGTAAACCAGCAAGTTATTGCGCAGCAGTGCTTCCGCGCTTTGCGGCCGGTAAGTCACGCCTTTCAAGGCCAAAGGAATCAAGGCGACGATAATCAGGGCATTAAAAATAACCGCCGAAAGTATCGCGTTGTCCGGGCTGCTGAGCCCCATGATATTCAGCGCGCCCAGTTGCGGATAAGTGCTGGCGAACGCGGCCGGAACGATCGCGAAATACTTGGCCAAGTCATTAGCCAGACTAAACGTGGTCAACGCGCCGCGCGTCATCAGCATTTGTTTGCCGGTCTCGACGATTTCGATCAGCTTGGTGGGGTTGGAATCGAGATCGACCATGTTACCGGCTTCCTTGGCCGCTTGGGTACCCGAATTCATCGCCACCGCCACATCGGCCTGGGCCAACGCCGGGGCGTCGTTGGTGCCGTCGCCGGTCATCGCCACCAGACGGCCTTCGGCCTGCTGTTCGCGGATCAGTTTGAGTTTGGCTTCCGGCGTCGCCTCGGCCAAAAAGTCGTCGACGCCCGCTTCGGCCGCAATCGCCGCTGCGGTCAGGCGGTTATCGCCGGTGATCATGATCGTTCTAATGCCCATATTCCGCAGCTCGACAAAACGCTCCTTGATGCCGCCTTTAACCGTATCTTTCAGCTCAATGACACCCAACACCTGTATGCCGTCAACAACCAGCAGCGGCGTGCTGCCCCGGCGTGCAACAACATCGGCGATGCGTGTCGCTTCCTCCGGAAATTTTGCCTGCAGGTCTTCGACATAGCCGCGTATCGCATCGGCAGCGCCTTTGCGAATCTGGCGCTCGCCGATATTGACGCCGCTCATCCGGGTTTGCGCGCTGAAGGCGACAAACGTCGCATTTAGATCGTGAATATTGCGCTCCCGGATGCCGAATTTCTGCTTGGCAAGAATAATGATGCTGCGGCCTTCCGGCGTTTCATCGGCCAGCGTCGCCAGTTGCGCGGCGTCAGCCAATTCTTTTTCGGTGGTCTCGCCGATCGGTATAAAAGCCGAGGCTTGACGGTTGCCCAGCGTAATCGTGCCGGTTTTGTCCAGCAGCAACACATCCACGTCTCCGGCCGCTTCAATCGCCCGTCCCGAGGTGGCTATCACGTTTTTCTGCATCATCCGCCCGATACCGGCAACACCAATAGCGGACAGCAATCCGCCGATGGTCGTAGGAATCAGGCAAACCAGCAACGCCACCAGTACGGTGATCGAAACCGGCGTACCGGATTTGGCGATTTCCACGCTGTACAGTGAAAACGGCAACAGCGTCACGGTGGTCAGCAAAAAGATCAGCGTCAACGCGACCAGCAAGATAGTCAGGGCAATTTCATTAGGCGTTTTTTGCCGCGATGCGCTTTCCACCATCGCAATCATACGGTCCAGGAAGGCTTCGCCGGGATTGACCACAATCCGCGCCACTAGCCAGTCGGACAACACCCGCGTACCGCCGGTTACCGAGCTGAAATCTCCGCCCGATTCACGGATCACCGGCGCACTTTCGCCGGTGATAGCGCTTTCATCGACACTGGCCGCGCCGTCGATGACTTCGCCGTCGGCGGGTACAAAGTCGCCCGCTTCAATCAATACAATGTCGCCGCGCCGTAACGAGGTGCTGGCAACCTTCGCGTAATCCGTACTGTAATGCGCTTCGTCCAGTTTCTTCGCCATGATGTCGCGCTTGGCGCTGCGCAACGATGCCGCTTGCGCCTTGCTGCGGCCTTCTGCGACGCTTTCCGCGAAGTTGGCGAACAACACCGTGAACCAAAGCCAGAAGGTTACGGCCAGCATGAAGCCGGTTTGCGCATGGTCTCCTGAATACAACTCCCACAGCCATAGCCCGGTGGTCAGCAAACTGCCGATATAGACCACGAACATTACCGGGTTTTTCCATTGCTGTTGGGGAGCCAGTTTGCGCAGGGTATCGCCTAGCGCATCCACCAGGATCTGCCTGCTAAATAGCTGTTGCGTATGTTTTTTCTTGCTCATAGCCTGTTTCTCTTATTGCTTAAATTCATATAAACCACGACGACTTCCCATTTATGGCAGAACAAGTGTCGAGGCTTAACCGTTCGTCCTGAGCTTGTCGAAGGGCGGGCGGTTAAGCCGGTCATGGTTCGACAAGGCTCTCCTGAGTTTATCGAAGGGCTCACCACGAAGCCGTTAACTTCTAACTTTTTGCTGCAACCATGATTAAATGCTCGACCACCGGCCCTAAAGCCAATGCGGGTACGAACGTCAGCGCACCGACCAACAGCACGGTACCGATCAGCAGCATCACGAACAGCGGCGTATGCGTAGGCAAGGTGCCGACGGTGGTCGGCACGGTCTTTTTTGCCGCCAATGAGCCGGCAATGGCGAGTACCGGGACAATGATTCCATAGCGCCCGACCAGCATCGCGATAGCCAGGGCTATGTTATAAAACGGGGAATTGGCGCTAAGACCGGCAAAAGCGCTGCCGTTGTTGCCCGCAGCCGAGGAAAATGCGTAAAGAATTTCACTGAACCCATGCGCGCCGGGATTGGCGACCGCTGTTTTCCCCGCCTCCAGCATGACCGCCAACGCCGTCCCGCCCAAAATAAAAAAGGCCGGAATCAAAATTACGATAGCCGCCATTTTTACCTCGAAAGCCTCGATTTTTTTGCCGAGATACTCCGGGGTGCGGCCTATCATCAAACCGGCGACAAATACCGCGATCAGCGCAAAAATCAACATCCCGTAAAGACCGGAACCGACGCCGCCGAAAATGACTTCGCCCAGCTGAATCAGCCACATCGGAACCAAACCGCCCAGCGGCGTATAAGAATCGTGCATCGAATTGACCGAACCGTTGGATGCCGCTGTCGTCGCAGTCGCCCAGATCGCTGAATTGACGATGCCGAACCGCGTTTCCTTGCCTTCCATGTTGCCGCCGGACTGACCGACGCCGACGCTTTGCTCGACTCCAAGCTTGGCCAGCCCAGGATTACCGCCTTGCTCAAAACCAACCGTGACAAATACCAAGCTGATTAGAACCAGCGTCATCGCAGCCAAAATGGCCCAGCCCTGGCGCGGGTCGCCGACCATCACGCCAAAGGTATGGCACAGCGCCGCCGGGATCAGCAAGATCGCCAGCATTTCCAGGAAATTGGACAGCGGCGTCGGGTTTTCAAAAGGGTGCGCAGAGTTGGCGTTAAAAAAACCGCCGCCGTTGGTACCCAGTTGTTTGATCGCGATTTGCGAGGCGGCAGGGCCTAGCGCCAAGGTTTGCGTGTTATTTTCCGTTGCCGTACCGACCTGCTCGACCAACGGAACGGTTTGGTAAGGTTTGAAGGTTTGCACCACGCCTTGCCCAACCAACGCCAACGCCAACACGAACGACAGCGGCAGCAGGATATACAGCGTGCCGCGCGTCAGATCGACCCAGAAGTTGCCGATGGCGTCCGCATGAGTGCGTTGAAAGCCGCGTATCATCGCGATCAAAACCGCCATGCCGGTGGCGGCCGAAACGAAGTTCTGCACGCTCAGCCCCAGCATCTGGGTCAGATAACTCATCGTCGTTTCGCCGCCGTAACCCTGCCAATTAGTGTTAGTCGCAAAACTGACCGCCGTGTTGAATGCCGAATCGACCGTTACATGAGGCATCTGCTGCGGATTCAGCGGCAGATAGGCTTGCAGCATTTGCAAGGCAAATACCGCCAGCCCGCCGAACAAATTAAACCAGAGCAGGGCGGCTGTGTAGCCTTTCCAGCCCATCTCCTGTTCCGGGTTAACGCCGCTCAAACGATAAAACCCCGTTTCCAAAGGCCCCAATATTCGCTTGAGAAATAGCGGGCGATTTTCATACACCGCCGCCATATAAACGCCCAACGGCTTAGCCAGCAGCAACAGGGCGACAAAATACAGACTGATTTGAAATAAGCCGTTTGCAGTCATTAGAATTTCTCCGGGTAAAATAACGCCACCAACAGATAAACGAATAATGCGAATGCGAGCAAGCCGCTCAAGCTGTAAATAAAGGTCATGATTGCCTCTCTTTTATGGAGATTCCGAGAGGTTAATGTAACGCGGTTGTTATAAAAAAACTGTAAAAATAAGCGGGTATACAGTTAACAACGTTCTGGAGACACAATAATTAGGACTGCTGGTATTCCTTTGAATTCCAGGAAAGGATTTTCACCTTGCAAGAAATGGCAAGCGTCGCTGGCCTCAGACAAGCCCATTAATCAGGATGGGACGCGCTGCTCTATCCTTGTCCGCGCGCCATATGGGCATTTTATAACTACAGCCAGCCGGCTTTTTTCAGGCGCAAATACAGCAGCAGGCTGCACAGCGTCACGCCGCCAACCACCGCCGGATAGCTGTACTCCCAATCCAGCTCCGGCATGTGCCGGAAATTCATGCCGTACCAGCTGAATACCATCGTGGGTATCGCCAGGATCGCCCCCCAACCGGCCAGCCGTTTGACGACTTCGTTCTGGCGCACCGTCTCAAAGGTCAGATGGACCTGCATCGCCGCGAGCAGCATCTCGCGCATGCCGTGAATCGCTTGGTCGATGCGTTTGATGTGATCGGCAATATCGCGGAAATACACCTGCACATCATTGGGAATAAGCCCTCTATGAAAGCGCATCAGTTCGTTGCAAATATCGATGACCGGGTTAATCGCACCTTCAAGCAACAGCAACTCGCGCTTCAGTTCGTAAAGACCTTCTATGGTCTGCCGGCTGGGCCGGTATTCAAATATCGCCGACTCCAGCACATCGAACCGCTGCTGCAAGCCGTCGATAACCGGCACATAGTTATCGACGATGAAATCCATGATCGAATACAGCACAAATCCGGGGCCTTTTGCCAATTGCTGCGGCATGGCCTCGCAACGCTCCCTGACTTTGCTGTGACTGCGCGAAGCGCCGTGCCTGACCGTCACCAGGAAACGCGGCCCGAGGAAAATATGGGTTTCGCCAAACTCGACCTGCTTTTCCGCAAGATGGGCGGTATGCAACACCATGAACAGCGATTCGCCGTATTCCTCGATTTTCGGACGCTGGTGCGCTCTACAGGCGTCTTCGACAGCCAAGTCATGCAACCCGAATTCCAGCTGGATCTTTGCCAACAGCTCGCTGTCCGCCTCGCACAAACCCAGCCAGACAAAGGTGTTTTCCCGTTTCAGCACTTCGCTGATGTCTTCGATACTCACGTCGCCGATACTGACGCCGTTTTGATAGGCCACGCATCTCATGACCCTGCTGTTGTCAATTTGTCCCGTCAAAAGTTTCTCCCGTTATTTGGCAATGGTAATGGACGGCGCGCCCTGTTTTCCCAAGTCGGTCATCGTCATTTGAAAAATCTGGTACAGCAAGCGGAATCCCTCGCGATTCCATTGATAGCCGGTTTCCGGCAGCAACGCATAATAATGTTCGCCGAACTTGACGCTCAGATCGGCCGCCGCCGGCTCGTTATCGCCGACCAGCAAGGACAGGGTATTAACCGGATTCTCGCTGACACCGGGTGTTTGCGGATGTTTGGCTACGGCATATTCGGGGTCGTCGCTGATGGACTGGCCGATAAAATTCAGCACATTATGAAAACTGCGCAAGCGAAAGACTCCGTGTATCGGCCATTCGCCGCCCGGATATCCGGGGCGGATATCGACGCTGACATCATTAACCGCCCCTTGGTCGGCTTCTTCATGCAAACGGATGCGCTCCTCGTTGCTCAACGTCGCCGGATCGTAATTGGTCAACAGGATATGCCCTGTCACCCGCTTACTCAGCACAATTTGCTTACGCTCGGCCTGATATTCGACCTTGAAGTCTTTTTGCAACGCGGCCATTTGTTCCGCCGTCAACGATTCGGCCGGCAAGGTCCAATGCTGATCAAACATCAACGGTTCGACAAACAGTTTGTGTCTGTCCTGGATCGACGACAAATGCAGCACGGCTTGCCGGAACAACCGGTAGCCTTCGGCATCGCCGGGTTTGTTCAGGTAAACGCCGCTCTGGCTGCCGCCGTTAACCCGCAGTTCGCCTGCCAGCAGACGCAGAATCAAGTCCACATCAACGCCTTGGCGCAACAGCATGGTCAGCTTGTTTTCCTGAAACGGCGTCAGCAACCGGCGGGTAAACTCCTCGCCCTCGATCGGCACGATGCTGATAGTCGGGTTCTCGGACATCGTGCCGCCAAACACCGGCGTCAATAACGAGCCGGTCTCACCGGTAAACGCCGGCGTCGCCCCGGCATTAAATTGGAAATTAAACGTCGCGGCAATATTGGAAACGCCGGTGAAATGCAAGGGCTGATGCTGATGGGAGCGGGCAATATTCAACAGCAGCTGTTTGGACAGAATGTCGGTTGTTGTCTTGTCGTATTCGATGACCGCCCGATCCAGCGCCATCGGTGAAAAGCAACCTTGCAGGCCGCATAAAGCCAGTATCGTCAGCCACCTTGCAGGGGCTTTGGTCAATACTAAAGACGGGGAGAAATTAAAAAGCATATCGTTCCTTTGAATTTGGCAATTAAGTTTGCATTTTACAGGCGCTAAAACACAATTCGATTTTAACTGATGTTACGCACGGACGGTATTTTCTCCGGTTGCCGCGCCGAACGATGTTGATTTAGCCTGATTCTCAGCGGGAGCCGGAGCAAACCCGAGCTCTCTTGCCATGTGAATGCAACGCTCCAGCCCGTGTTTACCCGTCGCGGAATACCGAAACCGAGGCATAATAAAAATTCTTACTTTTATCAAACCTTAGTTGTAGCATATTAGCCACTATTAAATTCACTCGAGTTCCCATGTCCATCGCAAACGATATACAGCAACTACACGCACGAATGCGCGAGTGGCGGCAACATCTGCACCGGTTTCCTGAAACCGCTTTTGAGGAAACCCAAACCGCTCAATTTATCGCCGACAAGCTGTCGAGTTTCGGCCTGGAAGTTCATCAGGGATTAGGCACAACCGGCGTTGTCGCAACGCTTTCTGCAGGGAACGGCGACAGGAAAATCGCTTTGCGCGCCGATATGGACGCCTTGTTTATTCAGGAGCGGAACACCTTTGCCCACAAATCCCGCCACGACGGCAAAATGCATGCCTGCGGCCATGACGGCCATTCGGCGATGCTGCTGGGCGCGGCCTGTTATTTGGCCGAACATCGAAACTTTAACGGCACGGTGTATTTTATTTTCCAGCCGGCCGAGGAAGGCCGCGCCGGAGCCAGGCAGATGATCGATGACGGCTTGTTCGAACAATTTCCGGCCGACTGCGTTTTCGGGCTGCATAATTTCCCCGATATTCCGCCCGGACATTTCGCGGTTAAACCCGGCGCTATGATGGCGTCGTTCGACTGCTTTGAAATCATTATCGCCGGGCAGGCGACCCATGCCGCAATGCCGCATTTGGGCAATGATGCGATAGTCGCGTCGGCCCAGCTGATTACCGCGTTACAGACTATTGTCAGTAGAACGGTTAATCCCGCCGATCCGGCTGTGGTCAGCATTACCCAGATTCATGCAGGCAACACCTGGAATGCGCTGCCGGAATCGGTTGTACTAAGAGGCACTGTACGTTGCTTTAGCGGCGCGGTTCAAAAAACCATCGCCGATAAAATCACAAGGCTGGTGAATGCAATTTGCGAGGGTTTCGGGGTCAGCGCCCAAATCAGATTCAACCCTGAAAATCCGGGTTATCCGGTGACCTTTAATGCGGAAGCGGAAACAAATCTGGCGCTACAAGCGGCTGTTGCCGTGGCCGGGGAGGACTGCGTGGATCGGCAGCCGGTAGCCAGCATGGGTTCGGAAGATTTTGCCTTTATGTTGCAGGAAAAACCCGGCTGCTATGCCTGGATAGGCAACGGCTCTT
This sequence comes from Methylobacter sp. Wu8, assembly GCF_036440755.1. Lineage (NCBI taxonomy): Bacteria > Pseudomonadati > Pseudomonadota > Gammaproteobacteria > Methylococcales > Methylococcaceae > Methylobacter > Methylobacter sp. Wu8. Next base: position 116,070 of record NZ_JAZGVT010000071.1, read on the forward strand.
CCGAAAACAGCTGTTTGCTGCATAATCCGCATTATGATTTTAACGACGAGATATTGCCGGTCGGTACGGCTTATTGGGTAAAATTGGTTGAAACAGCCTTAAGGTAATCAAGGCCTTAGAGTATCCAGACCTTCCAGGTTTTAAAAACCTGGAAGGTCTAAGTTAGCTTTTTTTAGACTCAAACAGCATGTGCGCCATTTTTTTCGCTTTGGTCTTTAAATAACCGACATTGTCATCGTGAACCACCGCTTCGACCGGAATGCGGCCCGCGACGTTAATGCCGAGCTTTTTCAGCTCTTCTATTTTCTTGGGATTGTTGGTAATCAGTTCGATGGACTTTACATTCAGGTTTTCCAGCATTAACGCGGCAATGCTGTATTCCCTTTCGTCGGCAAGGTGGCCTAGATGAATGTTGGCGTCAACGGTATCCATGCCCTGATCCTGCAAGTTATAAGCCTGTAGTTTTTTCAGCAAGCCGATGCCGCGCCCTTCCTGGCGCAGATAAATCAATACGCCGAAACCGGCTTTATCGATCATTTGCATCGCCATATCCAGCTGTTCGCCGCAATCGCAACGTCTTGAACCTAAGACGTCGCCGGTAAAACATTCGGAATGGATGCGCACCGGTACATTTTCCTTGCCCGCAACATCGCCCTTAACCAGGGCGACATGCTCTTTGTCATCAATGGTGTTGCTGTAATAATGCAGGATAAACTCGCCGTGTTTGGTCGGGATCGGCGTCTGTACCAGATTTTCTAATTGTGGCTTCACGTAAATAATTAATCCAAAAATTCACTGTATTTTACCCAATTCGGCGGCTATCCAGTTAAAAAGTTTCATGCCGGTTCTTGGGAGTTGCGAATAGAACACTGATTAAACGGATTTATATCAATATTTATCAGTGATAATCCGGCCGCCAGGAGGCGCCTACTTTTGACACCTGTTGAGTCGTTGCCGAATATCCGCTATTTTCTGGCTTCAATCAGCTTGATAATATCGCTGCTGCGTTCATCGACGCGCACCGATGTAAACGCGCAGGCCTTGACGTTTTTAACGGTGTTTCGGTTAATGTTGGCCCCGACCAGCCTGACAACGACAGGATTAAGCAGGTTCATCGCCGCGGCAAGCACCGGGTTTGAGCTCAGCACATGCTCCAGCAACAAGACTTGCCCGCCGGGTTTGCACACCCGGTACAGTTCCTTCAATCCCTTTACCGCCGACGGCACCGAACAAAACACAAACGAACAAATGACCGTATCGAAACTGTTATCGGCAAAGTACAGCGACTGAATATCCATCAATTGCAGCTCGACGGCGATATTTTTCCTGTCCCGTTTTTGCGCCGCCTGCTTCAGCATTTGTTCGCTAAAATCGATCGCGGTTATTCTGGCGTCCTTGGGATAATAATCGAAATTCTTGCCCGTTCCGACGCCGACTTCAAGGATATGATGCCCCTCGACCTTGGCCCATAGTTTTTTCCGCCAGTTCTTAAAAAACAATCCTTCCATGACCGCCTCCATGCCCTCGAAATACGGGGCGATGCGGTCGTATCGTTTTCTAATAGCGGCGCTGTCTGGCTTCATGATGGCTTCGGGTAATTAATCGGCAGCTGCATAGTACAGCGCAAGCTTGACTGTTTTCAACCACTGATTCAACTTACGCTGCCGGCCTGGTTTTAGGCTTTAGCCCAGCTGATTTGCTCAAAACTGTTCACCTGCCGGTGTTCGGCCTGCGGGTCTGGCGCGCTGTCCCTGGTCAGCCAGATGGTTTGGAAACCGGCGGCTTTGGCCGCATCCAGCTCTTCTTTAATATCCGATAAAAACAATACCTGATTAGCCGGGATACCCAGTTGCACGGCTATGTTGTCATACGATGCCCGGTCTTTTTTGCCGCCGATATGGGTATCGAAGTAGCCGGAAAACAACGGCGTTAAATCGCCGTATTCGGTATGTCCGAACAGCAGTTTTTGCGCATGCACCGAACCGGAAGAATAGACGTATAAATCCAGCCCCTGACTTTTCCATGCCTTGAGTTTTTCCGCGGCATCGGAATAAACATGGCCCTTGAAGTCGCCTTGCCGGTAACCGGCTTCCCAAATCAGGCCTTGCAGGGACTTTAACGGCGTGACTTTTTTATCTTCGTCTATCCACTGTATCAGCTGATCGATAATTTGCCCGGTAGACAGCTGTTCGCCGACTTCGGTGCAGACATCTTCCAGCAGCGCTCTGACTTGCGGGTCGTTCGCGTGGCGCTGGACATAGTCGGCCAGATTAGCCCGCGCATAAGGAAACAGCACATCCTTAACGAATAAAATCGACGAGGTCGTGCCTTCAATATCGGTGACGATGGCTTTAATCATGACAATCCAGCAACGTACTGATCGAGGGTAGGGAAGGATTTGGCGATGTCGCTGCCGGTAAAATCGGCGACCCAGCCGTCCGGCGTGGTGAAAAGGCGGATGCATTTAAACTTGGGATTCTCGCCCATGTCGAACCAGTGTGTGGTATTGGCCGGTACGCTGATCAGATCGCCTTGCTCGCACAGCATCGCATAGACTTTGTCTTCGACATGCAGGAAAAACAGGCCGCGGCCTTCGATAAAAAAACGCACTTCAAAATCGGCATGGGTGTGTTCCGCCAAAAACTTCTGCCGGAACGCGGCTTTTTCGGGATGATCCGGGCCTAAACTGATCACGTCAACGGACTGAAAATTGTATTGCCGTTTCAGGCGGTCTATTGAATCGCTGTAAGCGGCAAGCACGGTGTCCTGGTCGGCATCGGCGGCAAAATCGCAGTTGGCCGTCCAGCGTTCGAACTGTACGCCGATGGCATTCAGCCGGTTTTGGATGGCAATAAAATCGGTGGCTGTTTCGCCCAGCTGCGGCTGGTTATCGGGGTAAACGGTTAATGCGCTCATAGTCTTCTATCTCCTGTAGCCATGCAGCCTTAATTCACAATCGAATAAAAATTCCAGCGCCTCGAGATGGCGCAGCGTTTCCTGTACCGAACCGCCCCAGGTATAAAGCCCGTGCCCGGCGATGATGTAGGCGTAAATGGCGCCGTGTACGTCCATGTACTGCTCGACTTGCCCGGCCAGACGGGGGATGTTCTGGTCGTTGGCGAAAATCGGGATTACAACCCGGCTTTCGTGAGTGTCAATGCCGGCCAGGGCTTTTAGCAGCTCATAATCTTCCAGCGAGATTTCGGATTTAAAAATCCGCGAACACAGCGTGGCATTGATCGAATGCGGGTGCAGCACCGACTTAACATCAGGAAACCGTTTGTACAGAGAGGTATGCAGAACCGTTTCGGCCGACGGTTTTTTGCCGTCCAGCGAGTTGGCGTCGCTATCGATCAGCATAATATCGTCCAGTTGTAACCGCCCTTTGTGTTTGCCGGACACGGTAATGGCGATATTGCCATCAGGCAGCCGTGCGGAAAAATTGCCGCTGGTCGCGGGCACCCAGCCTTTGCTGTCGATAAAGCGCCCGGCTTCAATCAGCTGATTGGCCAGGATCAAAAAGTCTTCGTTATAGGTCATGTCGGTTAATGTTTATGGTAGTAAATCGTTACGGTTGAGGTTGCAAACCCCGCACAGCCAGAGGAGCGACAGCTAAAAAACAGAACGCAGATGACACGGATTTGGCTGATAAACGCTGATAATATAGAGCTTCTTCGTAAGAATATTAAGGCATTTTATTAGCTTATGTCATCGTTAAGTATTGAGGGCGGCTTGCATTACGTTTAGCAAAACATCAATGCACTCCATAGTTAACGATGATAATCCGTCTAATCAGTGTCATCCGTGTTCTATTAAAAATAGATCTACCGAATAGTTGCAATCATTCTTTAATGTTCCTGATATGGATCGGATATTTTCCATTCCGCCGGGGCTTTCCATTCTTTTATCCACGCGGCAAGCTCGGAGGCGGGCATCGGTTTGGCGATACCGTAACCTTGTCCGTGGCGGCAACCCATTTGCAACAGGGCGATACCGTGTGCGATCGATTCCACGCCTTCGGCAATGACCTGCCGCCGGAACGATTCGGCCAAACCGATAACGCCTTGCACGATAGCTAAATCATCATCGTCTTCGAGCATATCACGCACAAAAGTCTGGTCGATTTTTAATGTTTCCACCGACAGGTGTTTCAGATAACTGAGCGAAGAATAACCGGTGCCGAAATCATCCAGCGCAAACTGTACGCCCAACGACTGGCAGTCTTTTATAACCTGAGAAGTCAGCGTTAAATCGGATAAGGCCTGGGTTTCCAGTATCTCCAGTTCGAAATAAGCCGGCTTGGTCGCGGGATAGCGTTCAAATGCGTAATAAAGTTGCAGCACAAAATCGTCTGTTTGCAGCGATCTGGCCGTGATGTTGATGCTGATCTGAAGTTCCAGGCCCCGGCTTTGCCAGTTTTCCATGTGCTGCAAGGCCTTATCGATAACCCAGGCATCGAGCCGGATTGCCAGCTCATGATTTTCAAGCAGCGGCAAAAAATCATCCGGCATGACCAGCCCGCGCTCAGGATGTCGCCAGCGTATCAATGCTTCCGCACCGAACACGGCGCCTTGCTGCATATCGACTTTGGGCTGGAAATAAAGCTCGAATTCCTCGTTCTCAAGCGCCTGTTCAACCCGGTTCAACGCTTCGCGATGCGCATGAAGCTGGCGGTCCAGCTCCAGGTTATAAATATGAAAGCAGTTTTTCCCCTGTTGCTTGGCTTGGTACATGGCCTGATCGGCATGCCGTAACAGCGTATCCGGGTCGGTGTCGTCCTCCGGGAAAATACTGATGCCGATACTGGCGGAAACCGAGACCGGCTGGTTTCTCAAGACAACAGGCTCACTGATCACTTTCAGCAGACGATGCAGGGTGATTTCGCAGTCTTCAACTTTTTCCAATCCCAACAATAAAAATACAAACTCATCGCCGCCTAAGCGGGCGACGGTATCGCCTTCGCGCAGAGCATTTTTAATACGCTGGGCAATTTCGATCAGCAGTTGGTCGCCCGCTTCATGCCCCAGCCTGTCGTTAACGGGTTTAAATCCGTCCAGGTCAAGATAACCGACCGCCATTAAACAGTTATCGCGCCGGGTTTGGGCAAACGCCAGGTGCATACGGTCCGCCAACAGAATCCGGTTCGGCACGCCGGTCAGGGGATCGTAGTGAGCAATCAGCTCCAACTTGCGTTCATGCTCTTTAAGCTGGGTAATATCCGAAGACGCGCCAATGTAATGCGTTATTTTATTCCGTTTGTCGGTCACCGCGGAAATGGTGAGCCATTCGGCAAATACCTCTCCGCCTTTTTTGCGGTTCCAAACCTCGCCGCGCCAGTAGCCCTGCCGGTCGATTATTTGCCACATTTCCTGATAGAAGCCGGCATCGTGAAGTCCTGACTTGAGCAGATTCGGTTTTTTACCCAACACCTCGTCTCGTGAATATCCCGTTATGCTGGTGAACGCCGGGTTCGTATCGATTATGTTGCATTGCGCATCGGTAATCAGGATGCCTTCCTGAGTGCCGGCGAAAACGCTGGCGGCCATACGCTGCCCTTCTTCAACCTGTTTCCGTTGCCAGATTTCGCGCCGTAAACGCATGTTCCAGCCAACAATAAAAGTAAGCACTAACAGCGCCGCCGATGCATAGAGCAGAACCGTTTCGGTTTTTATGCCGGGCTCATATTTCAAACTCATCCAACGGTTCTGGATAATTTCCTTTTCAGCCAGGGGAATATCGGCCAGCGCTTTGTCGAGCAGGCTTGCCAGTTCGGGATTCGCTTTGGTCGCTGCCATGCGATGCAAGCTTTTGTAGTGGGTATCCCCGGAAAAACTGAGATTGAGCATGCCCTCCCGCTTCACCGCATAGTTTGCCGAAGCGGCGTCGCCAAGATAAGCATCCGCCTTGCCGCTGCTGACCATGTTCAACGCATCGTGTACATTGTCAGCTGGAACCAGCTTTATTTCAGGATGATCATGCATCAACAGCTCCTGAATGAAATAGCCTCTTTCCAGCGTCACCCGCTTACCGTCAAGACGATCCAGCGATCCGACAAAACCGTCGTTATTATCGCTGACAATAATGATCGGGGTATTCAGATAGGTTTCGGTAAAAATCAAATAGCGTTCGCGTTCGGGCGTTTTATTGGCGTTGGAAAGCATATCCAGCTCGCCGCGTTGCGCCATTTCGATAATTTCCGCCCAGGGTTTATCCTTCACTATGTCAAACTTCACCCCCAACCGCCGCTCGACCAAGGCGATGTAATCCGCGCTCAGACCGACAAGCGCACCTTTAGCGTCTATCCATTCATACGGCGCAAAATCCCGGTCTACGCCTACGCGAATCACCGGATGCGCTTGCAGCCAGGCCCGTTCCGCCGGAGTAAAATTAAGCTTGTTTTGCTGGTCTTGCCGATAAATAAAGCCATCCAGATGATCTATCGATTCGACCAGACCCAATTGCCGGTAAGTGTCGGCGATGCGTTCAAAGCGTTTGGTGTCGGTGTGGCCGATAGGAACGATTTCCGGCCGGATCATCTTCACCGTTTCCTGCGCCTCAAAGCGCAAATGAGCGGCGGTAAGCCGGTTGCCGGTGTTGTATTTGTCGAGAATAATCCGAATCAATTCGTCCTGATGTTTCAGCGCATAATCCCAGCCTTTGAGCGAGGCTCGCAGGAAGCGCCGCACTCTGTCGGGATGCCGGTTTATTTCCTGTTCGGTGGTAAACAGATTGTCGCTCAAAAAATCCACGCCGTAATTGCGGGGGTCAATGATGTTGATTTCGACGCCTTTATTTTTGAAATAATCGATCTGGTCGGTCAGATAACTGACCATGGCGTCGGTTTTGCCGTTAATCAGGTCGTCGGGGTTGAATGAATTATCCAAATGAGTAAATTCATCGGCGGAAATGCCCGCTTCATACAGCATGGCCCGTAGCGGCGCATTGTCGTAACTGTCTTCCATGACGCGTTTGCCCTTAAGCTCGTAGGGACTGATGATGCCTGAGTTTTTCAGGGTAAGGTAGACCAGCGGGCTATGCTGAAAAATGGAAGCCAAAACCACCACCGGCTTGCCGACCAGCCGGTGCTCCAGCAGGCCGGTATCGGCCACGCCGTATTGGGACTCGTCTTTTAGGACTTTTTCAATGTTATTGATGCCGGGAATACGCTCACGGATAGCGACATCCAAATTTTCTTCAGCGTAAAAGCCTTTTTCCTTGGCCGCATAGTAACCGGCAAACTGGAAAGAATGTAACCACTTGAGTTGCAGAGAGACTTTTTCGGCAGACTGCGCGGACTCAACCAATAACAGGGATGAACAGAGTGTCAGGCACAAAAGAGTCCCCAGCCGGAACAATGGCATAAGCATCAGCGATTTGGAATTTGTAATTCTTGCATTTTGGTATAGTACGCTTGTAATTCAGCACTTACGATTTTTTCTTTTACACAAGAAGCAGCCCGTAAAACCCGTAAAATAAGCGTTGCCCGGATTTTTATAAATGTTGATTTTAAATCAAATCCACTTATAGTTGCGCAACAAAAACACACTAATCCTTAACAAATAGAGTATTACATGCAGCATTTCCGTCTTTCTTTTATCGTCACCGCAGTTTGTTTGGCAACAGCATTTTATTGGGGCGGAATCATGGGCGCTTTTATCGCCGTTATTCTTGGAGTCCTCGAAGTCAGTTTATCATTCGACAATGCGGTTGTTAACGCATCGATCCTAAAGCGCATGAATGAACGCTGGCAGAAATATTTTTTAACCTGGGGAATTTTGATCGCCGTTTTCGGCATGCGCTTGCTGTTTCCTATCGTGATTGTTTCGGCCGCTACCGGTATCGATTTTATCGGCGTAACCGAGATGGCGTTAAAAACCCCCGCGATTTATGCCAAGCATTTGGAAGCATCCCATGTGCAAATTGCGGCATTCGGCGGCATGTTCCTGCTGATGGTGTTTTATTCGTTCATCTTCGATGAAAACCGGGAGCTGCACTGGCTGGGTTACATGGAACGAAAAATGTCTTCGTTCGGCAAGCTTGAAGCGATTGAAATAATCATGGCTTTAGGTCCGCTGTTAATTATCCAAAACTACCTGCCCGAGGAAATCCGTTTGAATGTCATGATTTCAGGCGTCACAGGCGTTATCTTATTCGTTATCGTGGACAGTTTTTCAGCCTTGTTCGAGCATGAGGAGGAGGGCGAAGAGGTTGTCGCGGCGCTTAAAAAAAGCGGCATGATGAGTTTTATTTATCTTGAAGTGCTGGACGCGTCGTTTTCATTCGACGGCGTGATCGGCGCGTTTGCGATTACCCAGGACGTGGTCATTATTATGCTGGGACTGGCTATCGGCGCGATGTTTGTGCGAAGCCTGACGGTTTACCTGGTGAGGAAAGGCACGCTGGACGAATATGTGTTTCTGGAGCACGGCGCTCATTATGCGATTGGGGTGCTGGCCGGCATCATGCTGGTCAGCATAACCCATCATATTCCTGAAGTTGTAACCGGCTTGACCGGCGCCATATTGATCGCGCTGTCGGTAATGTCATCGATCCGGTACAGGAAAAAACAGGCGGCTTGAGCGCAAGCAAAAACGGGCGATTCCGGCGCCCTGTACGACAATCCGGAAACACCCGTTTTTATACCGGTCTCCGCTGGAAACTTAATCGGCCAATTGCTGAATGCCGTCCAGATACCATTTGGGCTGGATGCTGACTTTCGGTTTGATAAAATGCCAGACTTCCCTGACTTGCTCGGCCTGGGCGCCGGTATCTTCGCGCATGATCGAATCGAACAGCACGACCGCTTCGAGTTCCGACCCGACTTCCCTGACTTCCAGCAGTTCCGCTTCCAGTTTCAGTATTTCGGTACGGTTTTCAGTATCCGATGCTTTAAGTTGATCCTGAATTTCCGCAAACACCTTATCCGTGGTTAAGCCCCGGATTTCGGCAAGATCGCGTTCATCCCAAGCTTTTTGCAGATTAGCAAAGGCTATTTTAGCGCCGCTAAGGAAGGCCTGCTGATCGAAGTCTTTGGGAATAGCCGCGCTAACGAATCCGGCACCCTGTTGAACGGCCTGGGCGTAAACCCCGGTGTTTTTATCTTTTTTGAACAGAATGTCAGTATCGAAACCTGCCGGACCGGCTTGGGTCGACTGTGGTTCGTGATAGCTGGAAACAGTGTCCTGATAACCATTGTCAGCCGTCCGGTTATAAACAGGCGGTTGGACCGCCCCCGCCTTTTTGGCGGCGAACAATTTATACAATAAGAAGGCAATTCCGCCGAAAATCAGGATGTCCATAAAGTTAATGCCTTGAAAACCGCCGCCGTGAAACAGCGAACCCAATAATCCGCCTAAAGCCAAACCGCCCAGCATGCCCATTAAACCGCTACGGTTGGCCCAGCCCGGTTTGCCCGCCTGGTTTGGCGCGGCCGCTTGTTGCTGGTCCTGGTTGGCGGGACGCGATGGCGGCGTTGCAGAACGCTGGTACGGTGCGCTATAGGAGGACTTGCCGCCAAAAGAGCTGCCGCCGCCGAAACGCTTGGCGGCGGCGTCCGACATCCCGCCTAAAGTCAAGGAAAGACCGATTAATAACGTGGCAATAATTCCGGTAGTTTTGTTCATAACACTCACAAGGTTAAATTTAAGTTCAGGTTCATCTATCATTGGGGTGAATAATTAAACAACAAGCCGCCAATTACTTTTTTAATAGCATAGCACTGTGCCCGTGTTTTCAACACCCTGTAAATTTCTTGTTAGGCCGGTCGCATTTGAATCCGCGATCCACGGCAACATATCAATATAGTATCCCTCCGATTATAAAAAAGAAGATTTAGCCTGAAGCGGAAAAGCGTGCATCGGCGCAAAAAACCTTGCGCCTTCTATCGCCATCCTCCTCCTAAGGCCTTGTAAATATTTATTGTCGATAGCCGTTGACGCTTGATGACATCGATCAATTCGAGATTCGATTGCAAAGCGCTCTGTTGTGCGATCAGTACCTCCAGGTAACTTGCCCTGGCGTATTTGAATAATTCGTTTGACGCTTCAACCGCCTGTTTCAACACATCGCTTTGCTGCTTTTTTAAGACATTGATTTGTTGCAAATTCTGAATATTAGAGAGTTCATTCGCCACTTCAACATAGGCGTTCAAAATTGTTTTTTGATAGTTATACATTGCGGTCAACTGGTTCGCTTTTGCGGTGTTGAATCGCGCCTCCAACGAGTTCCTATTGATCAGCGGCGCGACTAAAGTCCCCATAACGGAATAGGCGATTGAGGCGGGCGACATAAATAAGAACTCGGGATTGAAGGCCTGAAAACCGAAACTCGCCGTAATGTTAAAATTAGGATAAAACGCTGCCTTTGCCGCTTTCAAATCAAACTTGCTGGCCTCAATCTGAAATTCCGCGTCACGAACGTCGGGCCGGTTTGCCAGCAATTGCGAAGGAACACCCGATGAAATTTGTTGCGGCATTGCTTTGAACAAAACTTCTTTTATTCGTTGAATGGGTTGCGGATAGCGACCCAGCAGGAAGTTAATTTTATTTTCGGTTTCGGTGATTTGTTGTAGCGTATTTTTTTCCAATATCTGGGTGCTGAGCAGTTGTGCTTTGAATTGTTGCACAGCTAATTCATTTGTCCTGCCGGCTTCTTTCTGCAATACGATTACATCCAACGCCTCCTGTTGTTTCAGGAGGGTCTGCCGAATAATTTCCAGTTCATTATCCAATGCCAACAGTTCGTAATAGTAAATCGCCACATCGGCAACAAGATTTGAAATGACAAAGTTGGTGCCTTCAATGCTGGACAGATAGTGCGAAACCGCGGATTTGCGTTGGTTTCGCAACTTGCCCCAAATATCAACCTCCCAAGATGATTGTAGCCCCACATAGTAATCGGGCAAATTTTCGGGCACGATTTGACCGGGTGTAATTTCAGTAGAAGCGTTCCCAGCCCCGTCCATCGTGTAAAGCCCGAACTTGCGAATCCCGGCCCCTATATTCAGATCCACTTTCGGCAGCAGCGCGCCGTTTGCCAGTTTCACGCTTGAGCGCGAAACTTCAATGCGCTGCAAGGCCATTTGCAAATCGATGTTGTTGACTATGGCGGCATCCATCAACTTCAGTAGAAGCTTATCGGCAAAGTATTCACGCCAGTTGATATTTGCAATAGAGCCGGCGGTGTTTTTTTGGTTCCCGAAACTTGCAGGTATTTCCTTTTCCGGAATGGACAAAACTGTATTGAGTGTTCCGCAACCGCTTAAGGCGACAATCAAACATGCAATAGCTGAGGGGTAATAAATTCGACTCTTCATTTAATATTAGATAGTTTCAGTAAAGGCGGCTTCTTCTTTTCTTCCGCCGCGATGATGCTTATCTGCAATGCTTGCAAACACCACATAAAGCCCAGGGATGACAATAACGCCGAAAACTGTCCCAAAAATCATCCCCCCTGCGGCTGCCGAGCCGATGGTGTTATTGCCTATCTCTCCAGCCCCCGAGGCAAACATTAACGGAATAAGACCGGCAACAAAGGCAAATGAGGTCATCAAAATGGGCCGTAACCGCAACACGGCTCCTTCAATTGCCGCTTCGAGCGGCGTTTTCCCCTCCCTGTGTTTCAAGGTGGCGAATTCAATGATCAGGATGGCGTTTTTGCCAAGAATGCCGATCAGCATAATCATGGCTATCTGGGCATAGATGTTGTTTTCCAAACCCATAATCATCAGAAAAAACAAAGCGCCGAACACGCCGATAGGCAGCGATAGAATCACCGCAAAAGGCAATAGAAAACTCTCGTATTGCGCGGCGAGCAACAAATAGACGAACAGCAAACAGATCGCAAAGATATAAATGGCTTGGTTGCCGGCATTGGCTTGATCGCGCGACGAACCAGCCCAGTCGTAGCCAAAACCTTTCGGCAATTTTTCCGCCGCCACTTCCTTGATCGCCGTAAGCGCCTGTCCACTGCTGTAACCTGAGGCCGGCTGGCCGTTGACCATGGCCGAAGTGTACATGTTGTAGCGGGTGACCTGCTCAGGGCCGTAGACTTTTTCGATACGCAGAAAAGATGAAAAAGGTACCATTTTTCCTGCGTCATTCTTAATGTATAGCTTCATCAGATCTTCAGGTTCGGCACGGTATTCCGGCAAGGCTTGCACCATGACCTTGTACATCTGGCCGAAACGGATGAAGTTGGTTGCATATTCACTTCCGATCAGTGTTTGCAGGGTACTCATCGCATTGTCAGCAGTAACACCTTTTTGCGCGGCTTTGTCGCCGTCGATATGCAGTACAAATTGCGGAAAATTAGCATTGAAGGTGGTAAAGGCGTTGGTAATCTCGGGCCGCTTGTTTAATTCTTCGACAAAGGCTTCTGCGACTTTCTGCAATTTTCCTAAATCATCGGAACCGGTTTTATCCAACAGACGCATTTCAAAGCCGCTGGAATTACCGTAGCCCGGCACCGGCGGCGGCGTGAAAAATTCCACACTGGCATCTTTGATATGCCTGGTTTTTTCTTCCAGCTCGCGAATAATGTCTCTGTCGGAAGCTTCGCGTTCCTCCCAATTTTTCAAGCTGATCAGGTTCATACCGTAAACGGCGCCTGTGCCTTCCGATAGAATACTAAATCCGGCAAGACTTGAAACCGAGGCTACCTCTTTAAGTTCCGATGCTATGCGTTGAACCTCATTGGACACTTTTTCGGTGCGTTCCAGCGTTGCGCCTGAGGGTGTGGTGATATTGGCGTATATCGTGCCTTGGTCTTCCTCCGGGATAAAACCGGTTGGAACGGATTGCCCGATTAGGCCGGCGCCGACCGAGAAGCCCAGCAATATCGCAAAGGTGATAACGCTACGGTTCCCGATTGCGCCAATTAGCATCTTGTAACGATTGGCCAGTCCGTCATACCAACGGTTGAAACCGGCAAAGAATTTCTGCGTGCCGGTCTTTTTGCCATCAGGGTTGTCGTGCAGATTCTTCAGAAACATCGAGCACAGCGCAGGAGTCAGCGTCAGCGCGGTAATCCCGGAAAGTACGATAGAGATCGCCATGGTCAGCGAAAACTGCCGGTAAAAAACCCCTTCCGGACCTTCCATGAACGCGACCGGCAAAAACACCGCCGACATGACCAGCGTGATTGCGATGATCGCCCCGCTAATTTCACGCATGGCACTTTCCGTTGCTCGTTTCGGCCCCATGTGCGAATGCTCCATTTTGGCATGCACCGCCTCGACCACGACAATGGCGTTGTCGACGACGATGCCGATGGCCAGCACCAATGCAAATAGCGTGATTAGGTTCAGCGAAAATCCCAGCAATTGCATGAAGAAAAAAGTGCCTACCAACGACACCGGTACGGCAATGATGGGTATCAGTGTCGAGCGGAAATCCTGAAGGAATATGAACACCACCAAAGCCACCAGTATGAAGGCTTCGAATAATGTTTTGAGTACTTCGTGAATTGAAGCGTCCAAAAACTCGGAAACGTCATAACTCACCGTATAGGTCATGCCTGGCGGAAAAGAAGTGGCTTTAATTTCAGCCATGGTCTTCTTGATATTCTCGATGATGTCTTTGGCATTGCTACCGGGGCGCTGCTTCAACATAATGGCAGCAGAAGGGTGGCCGTTTTCCTTGGAAAGTACGTTGTAATCCTTAGAATCGAATTCGATTTCGGCCACATCTTTCAAGCGAATAATTTCACCGTTCTCGCTACTGTTCAAGACGATGTTTTCATAACCCTCCTTGGTGTTATATTTACCGGTATATCGCAAAACGTATTGCAGAGACTGCGCTTCCTTACCCGAGCTTTCGCCGATTTTGCCAGGTGCAGCTTCCACGTTTTGAGCCTGCAGTTTTTCAATGATTTCTGTTGCCGAAATGTTGTACATCACCAATTTATCGGGTTTCAACCATACACGCATCGCATATTCACGGGAACCCAAGATTTCGGCAAAGCCGACGCCTTCGATTCGTTTCAGCTCTTTTAAAATATTGATATCGGTGAAGTTGAATAGAAATTTTTCATCTAATGTCGGGTCAGAGCTGAGGATATTGAGGTAAAGCAGCATGGCGTTTTGCACTTTTTCGACAATAACCCCTGCCTTGATCGCTTCCGCGGGCAATTCGTCCAATACCGCTGACACCCGGTTTTGTACGTTAACGGCCGCTACGTCCGGATTGGTGCCCGGTTTGAAGATGACACTAATCAGACCACTGCCGTCGTTACCGGCAACCGATGACATATAGGTCATACCCGGCACACCATTGATCGCCCTTTCGAGCGGCGTAATGACGGCTTTGACGACCACTTCGGCATTGGCACCAGTGAATTTTGTCGTGACAGTGACCTCAGGCGGAGCGATGTCGGGAAATTGGGTGATAGGAATCTGGGTTAACGCTAATAAACCCATTAGAGTAATAAGCACCGATATGACAATAGACAGTACCGGACGATGAATGAATTTAGATGTCATAGTAATATCGCTTCCGCTTAATCGCTACTGCTGGAAGACATGGCTTTAGCCAAATCAACATAAACAGGCGCTATTTTGCTGCCGTCTTTTGCGTTTTCGACGCCTTCGAACACGATTTTATCGTCTTTGCTTAAACCGGATTCCACCGCATAAAAATCCGGAAAACGCATTTTGGGGATGATATTCCTTTGCTTAAGCACGCCGTCCTGATTGACCACGAAAACATAAATCTTGTCTTGAATTTCAAAAGTTGACTTTTGAGGAATTAGCAAAGCGTTTTTAAGCTGCTTGTTGACAACGACCTTGCCATTCGCGCCGTGTTTTAAAATGGCGTCGGGATTTGGGAACCTTGCCCTGAAAGCAATATTGCCCGTTGATTGATCGAATTCACTTTCAATCATTTCTATTTTGCCTTCGTAGCCGTAAAGTGCGTTATTGGCGAGCTTTAAACTGACTGTTTTTGTTTTCTTTTCGACGCTGGAAATGTAGTTTAGGTAATCGATTTCCGAGAGGTTGAAATAAGCGAAGATCTCCCGGTTGTCGGAAATAGAGGTCAACATATCGCCTTCCGCTATCAAACTGCCGACTTTGTTCGGGATACGGTTGATAATGCCGTTGTAGGGGGCTTTTATCTGTGCAAACGACAGATATAAAGCGGCCTGCTCCTTGTGCGCCTTAGCCTCTTCCACATCGGCTGTTAAGGCATCCGCTTTTGCTTTTATGACATCAAGCTCCGATTTGGACACGATGTTTTTTTCTACCAGCAACTTCACGTTTGCTAATTCGACTTCGGCGGCCTTCAAATCGGCAACAGCATTTTTATAAGCCGCATTCGCTTTTTGCAGTTCTTTTTCAAACTCCAAAAAGTTAAGCGTGAATAGCAATTGCCCTTCCGTTACCGACTGCCCTTCGTCCACATAAATATTTTCAATATAGCCTTTAACTTTGCTCCTCACCTCTACATACTTTACCGACTGAATTTCGGCGACATATTCGCTGCTGTAAGGGGTGTCTTTTACTATGGGGTTTATCACCTCATGGCTGTCGGCTTTTTCAGTTTCTTTTTTTGAACTGCACGATGCCGCAATTAAGCACAATGCGAGGAACAGTATTCGGCTATTTTTCATTTTGAGTAATTATGCTTATTAAATTTTGGACCCTTGGCTGAGTTGTTGACAGCATCGCAAGTTGACGGATCTTTTAAATCTTTAATACAAAGCAATAAATAAGCCAAAACCTAATAAATAAAAATACTTTATATATCTTGCACTTATATCGCCGCCAGGGATCGGCGTTTTTTCAGAAATGTTGCTTTTTGCGACATACGGGCGCAGAATGCGCCACTATGTCGATTATCTATAAATTAACGCTATCCCTGTTCGCCTTATCTTTGCTGGTTTTCGGCATCTATGGAACGTATCAGCTTCGAACCGAAGCGCAAGATTTGCGGGACGATGTTGAACAGGAAACACGTTTACTTACTTACAGTTTGCTGATTTCGGTCGGGAACGCCTTACGGGATAGGCAAACGGAAGACGTGCAAGAGCTTTTGCAGCAAATAGAACGCCTCAAGCCTTCTATCGACGTTCGTATCTACATTCAAAATCGCACCGTGATCCGTTCGGGCGCGGAAAGCTTGGCATGGCCGGAAGAGGTCGAACAAACCTTACAGCAAACCGCCCTTGACGGCGAAATGAAACAATATTATTTCCCCGACGATGAACCCGACTTTCTGATACTGTCACTGCCTTTTAATAAGACATCGACGTCTTTGCAGGGCAATTTGGCCGTAGTGCGGTCATTGCAAAAAATGAAAGAGGATTTAAGTAAAACCAAGACTTATATTCTTTGGTCTTTTTTTTCTTTCGTTTTATTTACCTCCTTGCTGTGTTTCTTTTTAGGCCATGTTTATATTTCCCGCCCGCTGCAAAAACTCCGTCAAGCTATGCAGGCTTTCAGGAACAGCACGGAACCGCCGGAACCGTTACCGGTAAAAGGCAAGGATGAACTTTCTTCGGTAACGCAAGAATTTAACCGGATGACCGCCGAGCTGTTTTCGGCTTACCGCCGGCTGGATGCCGAAATGCAACAAGGACGGCAACTGCAACGGGCGCTACAGGAGGCGGACAAGCTGATTACCATCGGGCAATTATCGGCAGGGCTGGCCCATGAAATCGGTTCGCCGCTGCAAATTGTCAACGGCCGTGCCAGAGCGTTGGCCAATTGCGCCGAGCATCCCGACGACGTGCGCCGTCTGGCCGAAATTCTGGTTGTCCAGACCGACCGCATCACCCGCATCGTGCAACGCCTTCTGGAATTTGCGCGCCGCAGCCCGCCCGAGCGGGTGCATTGCGATGTCGCCGTAGCCATTGCCGAAGTGTTGGATATGCTGCGTTACGAAGTGCGCCGCCGCGGTATTGAGCTTAGCTTTACTCACCCGGAACAACTCCCGTTCATGCTAACCAATAGGGACGGCGTTCAGCAGATCGTGTTGAACCTGATTGGTAATGCATTGGCTTCCATTCCCGACGCGGGAACGATAACCGTTGACCTGCGCGAAGCCCCGCTAACCCGCGCCATAGAAACCGTTCCGGCATTGCGCTTAAGCGTGACCGACAGCGGCAAAGGTATTGCGCCGGAACATGTATCGCAGCTTTTTGAACCGTTCTTTACTACCCGTGGCGGTCAGGGCGGCACCGGTTTGGGGCTCGCGGTGGTGAAAGCAATCATCACCGAATTACGCGGCACTGTCGTTGTCGAGTCCCAGCCGGACAAGGGCAGTTGTTTTATCGTCCATCTTCCACTGAAGGAAACTATATGAGTTCAGACCAACCCCGCGTACTGGTGATAGACGACGATCCGGGCATTGTCGATTATCTGCTGGACATGTTGCGGCAAGCAGACTATTCGGTCGCAGGCTACACCGACACGACTGACGCTCTGAATGCTATCGCCGCCGAACCGTTTGACCTGGTGATCTCCGACGTGGAAATGCCCGGAATGCGTGGCTTGGACTTAATAGCGGCTATTCACCGGCTGCGCCCTGAACAATTGGTGCTGCTCATAACCGCTTTCGGCAGTATCGAGCTTGCCATGCAAAGCGTGCGTGCCGGGGCTTGCGAGTTTCTGACCAAACCTTTTCGCATAGAAGAGCTTTACGCCGCCATAGAACGCGCCCTGCTGGATCGGCAGATGCGCCGCACGGCCGTCAGAATCGGCTCCGCGAACGCCAATAACGATGAAAATGCTTTTATCGCTTACAGTCCGCGCATGCGGCAAATGTTGGCCTTGGCAAAACGCGCGGCGGCAGTGGACTCGACAATACTTTTAACCGGTGAAAGCGGTACCGGCAAAAGCGCGGTGGCTCGCTGGATCCACGAGTTGAGTCCGCGCCGGCAAGGCCCGTTCGTGTCGGTCAATTGCGCCGCGCTTCCGCAAACCCTGGTCGAAAGCGAATTGTTCGGAGCCCGAAAAGGCGCTTACACCGACTCCCATCAGAACCGCCACGGCTTGTTCGTGCAGGCCGACTCCGGGACGCTGTTTCTTGATGAAATTGCGGAACTGCCTTTGGAAATACAACCCAAACTGCTGCAGGCGCTGGAATCGGGCAAAATCCGCGCGCTTGGCGATACTCAGGAAACCGCTGTCAATATACGTCTGATTGCCGCCACCCATCAGCCATTGGAGCAGCGAATCAACGAACGCCAATTCCGCGCCGATCTTTATCACCGCCTGAACGTTATCAATCTGGAAATACCGCCTTTGCGGGAGCGAAAGGAAGATATGGACGAGCTGGTGAATGTGTTGAGCCGGCAAATCAGCCTGCGTCTCGGTAAAATGATGCCGGTTAATATTTCGGCGGAGGTTTTACGATGGATTCGCGCCTACCATTGGCCGGGTAATGTACGCGAACTTTCCAATATGCTGGAGAGGGCTATCGCGCTAACGGAGCATGACACCCTGTTGCTGGAAGATTTGGCGCAAGCCTCGCGGTTACCGAAAAGCGAAGATTTTTTGCAAAATGCGATGACCAAGGGTTGGACGCTGGAAAATCTGGAGCTTGCCTACATTCGCCATGTATTGGATGCGACCGGAGGCAGCAAAATTCAAGCGGCGCGGATTCTCGGTATGGATCGAAGTACCTTATATCGCAAGTTGGGGTAAATTCCGATGCTGCTCACTGACATAAACTGAGCGCTCAAATATGCAACGAATCCATCCTGATTCGATCAAAAAACGCCTCCTGCCGGGAGCGCTACGAAACAGGATAAGTAAAGACAAGCCCTGTTAATAGTAAACAACCAGTTGTTAATTGCTTTTTTATAGCATAGCATTGTCCGCATGTTTATAGCACTCCGCAAATCCACCGTTATCCTGCTGGCGATACTGCAACTGATTGCACCGCTGATGCATGCGCATGCCGGAGACAAAGTTTCAGACCTGGGCCTGCATGTTCCCGGTCTCGAAATATATGGCGTTGAACATGCTGAACAGATGTTCCAGACTATCAATTATGATTCCCATTCCGAAGGCATCCTGGTCGGCGTCGATGCCGGAATGAAGGACAAACAAGTTATTGTAGACCTCGATAACAACCATTATCTGCATCAACAGCCCCCGGCATTTAATGCCGCCCTATCTCCTTTCGATACTAATTTTTCCCCGCAATCGCGGCAGTTCGTCTGCCGGTTGTTTATTCCCTCGCTATCCCCGCGCGCGCCTCCTGCCCAATAATCTCCGTTTTTTTGTAAAAATGTTGCGCCGCAACGTCTTTACAGCCCAGTTTTTATTAAAACGATATAACGCGGCCAGCGCCGCATTGAGATTAATTTATGTTTTTTTTGAACCTTGTTAAAAAGCGATTCCTGTTTGGAAATGTCGTTTTTTTAATGACGATAACGCTCAGCTTTGCCGATTCGGCGCCCATTGTCGAGCATCACGATCCGATTGAAAGCGACCCGGCGTTGAGTTTATCCAAAGTCGTTGATTTAACGTTGGAGAAATACCCGGATGTCACTTGGCTTAAATCGCTGGAAGAAGAAGCCTCGGCGATAGCGCAGCGCGGCGACAGCTGGACAGCCGGCTCATCGCAAGCCTTGCTTAGTTTCCAGGAAGCAACCAGCGGCACCTTGCATTATATTGACGGCGTGGTGCAGGTGCCGCTATGGAATCTGGGCCAGCGCGATGCCGAACAACGATTGGCGCAGCTGTCTGAAAGCAACGCAAGCTCGCAAGCGACAGCGGTTAAATTACGCGTGGCGGGACTGGTCAGGAATGCTTTATGGAATATAGCGCTGGCGGATCTTAGCTATGAACAGGCGAAAATAGAACTGGCCGTTACCGATCAGCTGCTGGCTAAAGTACAGCGGCGCGTCGAACTGGGCGACTTGTCCAGAGCCGATTTATTGCTGGCCGAATCGGAATCGCTGCAAAAACGCTCGGTGGTGACGCAGGCTGAAGCGGAATTAATGCACGCCCGAAAACGATATAGCACTGTCACGCAAATGGTCAAAATCCCGAGCGATTTTCAGGAAAAACTGGTCGCCTTAACCGAGATACAACAAAATCATCCGGCATTAGTCGCGATCAATAGCCTGATCGAACGCAAGCAGGCGGAACTGAATACGGTTAAGCTGGTCGGTTCCGGTCAGACCAATGTCGCCGTTGGCGTCAACAGCGATCAGTTCACCGGCGATGAGCGCAGTAATCGTACAGCCAGTTTCAATATCGGCGTTACGGTTCCCTTCGGCGGCAGCGCGCATCTGGCGCCGCGGGTTGCGGCGGTTAATGTCGAGTTGAACAAGCTGTTTGCGGAGCGCGAACAACTGCATCGCGATTTGGAACAAACGCACCACGAGGCCGAACACAATCTGGAAGTTAACCGGGCTGAACTCATTATCGCCACTAAACTGCAACAGGTTGCCGAAGAGCATCTAAAAATGAACCAGTCGAGCTTTTCGGCAGGCGAGATCAACCTGATGGATTTGTTAAGAATCCAGTCCAGAACCCAACAAGCGGTGTTAAACGCCAAACAACGGGCGATCACGCTACAGCGCGATATAGCGCTTTATAATCAAGCCGTAGGAGTGCTGCCATGAGCCTGTTTTTTGTTCGCCCCGCAATGGTGCTGTTATTGGCTCTGGCCGGTTTCGGCAGCCATGCGGCTGAAAATGTCATTCAAATCTCAAAGGAGAATCTTGATAACCTCGGTATAAAGCTGGGTAAACTCGAACCCGTTACCCAATTTCCGGTGTTATCCGCCCCGGCTAAGGTGATGGTTCCACCGACACAGGAATATATTGTCAGCGCATCGCAAGCAGGCCTGATC
Organism: Methylobacter sp. Wu8; assembly: GCF_036440755.1. Classification (NCBI taxonomy): domain Bacteria; kingdom Pseudomonadati; phylum Pseudomonadota; class Gammaproteobacteria; order Methylococcales; family Methylococcaceae; genus Methylobacter; species Methylobacter sp. Wu8. Next base: position 136,877 of record NZ_JAZGVT010000071.1, read on the forward strand.
GATAAAATGAATGTGGCGGTAGGCGATAAAGTCGAAAAAGGACAGGTTTTAGTCGAACTCAACAGCCCCGAACTGCTGACGCTGCAACGGGAGTACCTGAAAGCGGACAGTCTGCGGCGCATACACCTGGTTAATTATAATCGGGACAAAAAACTGCTCGAAGAAGGCGTGATCCCTGAACGGCGCTGGCTGGAGACCAGCAGCGAGTATCATTCCGTTGTTTCCGAAGCCGACGAGCAGAGACAATTATTGGAAATTGCCGGGATGACAGCCGCCGAGATCGATCATCTCGTCAAAACGCGCCGCTTAGCCGGGCGCCTCCGTGCGCGTTCGCCCATTACCGGCATAGTGCTGGAACGTTTAGCCGTTGCCGGAACGCGCATCGATATACTGGCGCCGTTATACCGCATCGCCAACCTGGACGAGCTTTGGCTGGAAATCGCCATTCCGCAGGAACGCATAGGCGGCATTAAAATCGGCGACCGGGTCATGGTTGAAAATTCGGAAGTCAGCGCAAAAATCACCCTGCTCGGGCAAAGCGTCAACCCGGAAAACCAGACCATACTGGCTAGAGCGGTAGTAACGAAAGACACCGCATCTTTGCGTGCAGGACAACGGCTCAACACCCGGATTATTCAGCCCAGCGACAAGGCGACGTTTAAAATCCCCAATACGGCTATCGCCCAAAACGAAGGCGAAGCCTTTATTTTTATCCGCACCCAACAGGGATTTTTGGTGACCCCGGTTACCGTAGCCGGTAAACAGGGCGATGAGTCGATTATCAGCGGCAAACTCACCGGCAATGAAGAGATAGCGGTCCAAGGCGCGGTTGCGCTGAAAGCCAACTGGCTGGGCCTGGGGAGCGATGAGTGATGGCTAGCCTGATTCGCTTTGCGCTGGGCCAGCGCCTGATGATGATGTTATTGGTCGTGCTGCTGGCGGGCGGCGGCTATTACGCGTTTAGAAACATCCCGATTGACGCTTTTCCTGAAGTATCGCCGACCCAGGTCAAGATCATCGTTAAAGCGCCCGGCATGACCCCGGAAGAGGTTGAAGCCAGGATCACCGCGCCGATCGAGGTCGAGCTGCTGGGCATTCCGCATCAAACCATGCTGCGCTCCATCGCCAAATACGCGCTGACCGACATTACCGTCGATTTTAAGGAAGGCACGGATATTTACTGGGCGCGCCAGCAGATTGCCGAACGCTTGAACACGATGTGGGGGAGTCTGCCCGCGGGCATCGAAGGCGGTATTGCGCCGATGACCACGCCGTTGGGCGAAATGTTCATGTTTAACATCGAGGGCGGCGGCTTGAGCTTGATGGAACGCCGCAGCCTGCTGGACTGGGTGATACGGCCCGCACTGCGCACAGTACCCGGCGTTGCCGATGTCAATTCGCTGGGCGGCTTGGTCAGGAGTTTTGAGGTCATACCCGATAACGTCCGCATGTCGGCCAGAGGCATCAGCACTGACCAGCTGACGGCCGCCTTGCAAAACAATAACCGCAATGACGGCGCAGGCCGGATAACCGACGGCGAAGAAGCCTTGATCGTCCGCGCCGAAGGCCGCATCAAAACCCTGGACGATGTCAGCGTGATCGTGGTCGACAGCAAAAACGGCATCCCTATTACCGTCGGCGATGTCGCACAAATCAAAATCGGCGCGTTGACCCGCTACGGCGCGGTCAGCAAAAACGGCGAAGGCGAAGCCGTTACCGGACTGGTGCTGAGTTTGCGCGGCGCTAACGCCAGACAAACCATCGCCGGGATAGAGGCAAAACTGGCCGAAATCAGCCCCGGTTTTCCTAAAGGCGTTGAAGCCAAGGTTTTTTATAATCGCGGCAACTTGGTGGACCACGCGGTAAACACGGTTTTACACGCGCTGCTGGAAGCCATAGCGCTGGTCATCATCCTGCTGATTTTATTTCTGGGTAATTTGCGCGCCGCATTGGTGGTCGCGCTGGCCTTACCGCTGGCCGCACTGTTCACCTTTATTTTGATGAACTACATGGGCATGTCGGCCAACCTGATGAGCTTGGGCGGCCTTGCGATAGCCATCGGCATGCTGGTCGATGCCGCCGTGGTGGTGGTTGAAAACCTGATCACGCATATGGCTCACACGGAAACAGCCCGGCGTTTGCCCCGGTTGCACGTTATTTACCGGGCGACCCGCGAAGTTGCGGCCCCCGTGGTGTCCGGCATCTTGATCATTATCATCGTGTTTTTGCCGTTGCTGACCTTGCAGGGGCTGGAAGGCAAATTATTCACCCCGGTGGCCTTGACCATCGTGTTTGCGCTCAGCGGTTCGCTGGTGTTGTCGCTGACAGTGATTCCGGTGATCGCCTCCTATTTGCTCAAGGAGGTGTCGCACGAAGAACCCTGGCTGCCCAGACAATTGCAAAAACTGTATCAGCCCGCCTTGGCCTGGTGCCTTGAAAACAGCAAAAAAGTGTTTATCGCGACAGGTTCGCTGTTGGCCTTGACGGTGCTGGTGTTCACCCAAATCGGCAGCACGTTTATGCCGACCATGGACGAAGGCGACATCATCGTGCAGCTGGAAAAACTGCCGTCGATTACGCTGGATCAATCCGTGGCGCTGGATATACAGGTGCAAAAAAACCTGCGTAAAAACATCCCGGAAATCGTCGATATCGTCGCCCGCGTCGGCTCCGACGAGTTGGGGCTTGACCCGATGAGCCTGAACGATACCGATACCTTTTTAATATTGAAGCCTAAAGACCAGTGGCGTATGGACAGCAAGGAACAATTGCTGGATGAGATTCGAAAGGTCATGGCGCAAACGCCGGGTATCGCCTTTCAGTTTACCCAGCCGATCGAAATGCGGGTCTCGGAAATGCTGACCGGAACGCGCGGCGATGTGGCGGTTAAATTATTCGGCGCCGACCTGGCCGTACTCAATGAAAAAGCCCAGCAAATAGCCGATGTATTGAGAAACATAACCGGTTCCAGCGACGTATTCGCCAGGCAAAACGCCGGGATGCAGTTTTTGCAACTGACCATTGATAAATATGCCGCAGGGCGCTTGGGCCTGGACAGCGACAGCATTGAAACGTTGCTGCGGGCGCAGATAGAAGGTTTGAAGTTGGGAATAGTCCAGGAAGGCATCAAGCGCACACCTTTGATTTTGCGCGGCGACAGCAATACCGCCAATTTCGACAACCTGCAAATCGCGTTGCCGGATGGCGGGCAGGCGCCGGTCACCGCGGTCGCCAAAATTGAGAAAGTGGAAGGCGTGGTGTCGGTGGGCAGGGAACGGGGCCAGCGCTTTGTGGTCATTACCAGCAATGTAAAGGACCGGGACTTGGTAGGCTTTGTCGATGAAGCCCGCAAAACGGTAGCTGAAAAAATCGACTTGCCGACCGGCTACACGGTTGAGTTCGGCGGCCAGTTCGAGAACCAGCAACGCGCTGCGGCGACGCTGTCGGTGGTCATTCCGGTTTCGTTAGGTCTGATTTTTTTATTATTGTTTACGACGTTCGGCTCGGTCCGGCAAGCCGTATTGGTGCTATCCAACATCCCGTTGGCGCTGGTTGGCGGCGTGTTCGCCTTATGGCTGTCCGGCGAGTATTTATCGGTACCGGCATCGGTCGGCTTTATCGCGCTGTTGGGTATTGCGGTGTTGAACGGCGTGGTCATGGTCAGTTATTTTAACCAGCTGCTCGCCGCCGGCATGGATTTGGCCAAAGTGGTTCAGCTTGGCTCGTCCCGGCGTTTGCGTCCGGTGCTGATGACCGCCAGCATCGCGGCGTTCGGCCTGATTCCGTTGCTGTTTGCAACGGGGCCGGGGTCTGAAATTCAACGGCCGTTGGCTATCGTGGTGGTCGGCGGCTTGGTGTCATCGACCTTTTTGACCTTATTTTTGCTGCCGATTTTGTTTAAATTATTTGGACTGCCGCCGGAGGTTAAGGAATGAATAGCAAGGAATATTTAGTCACACTCGGAGTGCCGCCGAGCCTTGAAGAAGCGGTTGTCGATTGCCTGTTGACGCTGGAATCGGAACACGGTTTTTGCAGTTTTCCGGTCAATTCCCATGACCATAAACATGAAGGCTTGTCGCTGGCTGAGCAGGTCAGCGGGCGGCAGAAAAAGATCCGCTTTCAGATGTACGTGCCGGAGGATGAATTAGTCCAATTACTGGATCGGCTGAGAGTGGAGTTTTCCGGTTCGGGGATCAGGTATTGGGTGCTGCCGGTGGTTGAGAACGGGGTTATTTAAATATTTTTCACCACGAAGGCACGAAGAACACGAAGTTTTTTTACTTTGGCTTTTTCTTCGTGTCCTTCGTGCCTTCGTGGTGTTCTTTATTATCGTTCTCTACGAAAGCAGCGAAGCCAGCAAAGGCCGCAGATTGTGCTGCTGGCGCTGCCGGGTCAACCGGTTGGCGATAATGATGCTTTTTAATTCAGTCAGCGCCAGCGCAAAGTCATCATTGACCACCAGATAATCGAACTCGTCATGGTGGCGGATTTCGGTCACCGCATCGCGCATCCGGCGGGCGATGATCTGTTCATCATCCTGGCCCCGGTTCCTGAGCCGCTGCAACAGCACTTCGGTCGATGGCGGCAGAATAAAAATCGAGAGACTGTCGGGTAGCAGTTTTTTGATTTGCTCCGCGCCCTGCCAGTCGATCTCGAGAATCACATCCAGCCCCCGATTCAGGTTTTCTTCGACCGTCTGCTGCGCCGTGCCGTAAAAATTATCAAACACCTGCGCATGTTCAAGAAACGCCTGTTGTGCCTGCATGACTTGAAAGTCCGCGACAGTGACAAAGTAATAATCCTGGCCGTGCGCTTCGCCGGGCCGCATCTGGCGGGTGGTATGGGAGATCGATACGGTCAGGCCGTCCAGATCGGCAACCAGTTGTTTAACCAGGCTGGTCTTACCGGCGCCGGACGGAGCGGAAATAATATACAGTTTGCCGATGTTCATAAATCTGAGGTGCAAGGTGCAAGATCGAGTCTGAATAGATATATATTTTGCACGGCTACACACCGCACAAGAACCTACATGATACAGGATGATACCGCTCGGACAAAGTAGCCGTTGGAGCTACGGTCTGTTTTTTCGGTTACCAATCTTCAATCGGGTTTACTGGGCGTACTATTAAACTTCGGAAGCAGCACATACAGAATGAAAGACAGGAGTGCAAGCTTTGCTTGCGCAGCAGGCAAAGCTTGCACTCCATCCCCGCTGGCTAACTCGTCTATAAGTATGACGAACAAACCGTGATTTATCATAGCCCAGCTGATAGCATAAACGGCAATTTCCATTCGCACCGGTGTCACTGGTTCCCAATCTCCAGATTGGGAACCCCGAAGACGAAGCTCCAGCTTCGCGAAACTGGAAACTGGAAACTGGAAACTGGAGCTTCCAACACTGAATTGCTTGGGAACTAGCGCAAACCGCCCTTCTGGCGTTCTGACCCCCAGCAAAGGCGATTGTGACATAACAAACAGGTTGAAACAGGCGCTTGGCTTGATTGATGTTAGAACATTAGATCATTTCATCGTAAGCAAGATGGGTGCCTACTCGTTTGCTGAGCATGGGTTAATTTGATTGGTTAAGCCAGGAGGATTGAGCCATAAGGACCGGCTAACCATGCCGGTTTTTTTATGCTTAAGGAAAATTAAGGTAACAAGTTGCAACGGTTGTTGACCAGCGCGGCCTAACGTCATTAATTTGTAGCCTCTGTAGTTAAAAATTGAAAATTATGAGTTAATAGGCGGCTGACATAACAAAAATAACAATTAATTATGATGTATGGCTTGCGGGAATTTTTAAGTAAAGATGTACCTTTTAATATAAATGGACAGTTGGTAGTACACGATAATCACTATACCCCTGGTTATTGGACGGCACTAGTCGCACATTGTAGATTAAAAAACATAGAATCTGATGGAATACATATTGTTTCTGAAAAGAATCAGGGCTATGCTTCTGCCATAGGTATAGAAAAAGCTCTTAATGGTCTTGATAGCTATTGTTACGAAAGAAAGAATTCAGGGGTAAATTATAGTGAGTTAGTACACTTAAACAGTGCTGACGATACTAATAAAGCTACCGGTACGATTAATAGCTGCATCAGACAGCTGTTTGATACCCCAGACCTATCTAGTTTTAGTACTGATTTGTGCGAAGTTGTTGGTGAATTACACGATAATGTGTGGTCACATGGAATGAGTACGGGCTTTTCTATGGCACAGAAGTGGAATCCACCTACGTCATCAGGATATTGTTTTGAATTTGCGTTAGCTGATTGCGGATTGGGTTTTCTTAAGGAACTTAATAGGGTTGGGCTGAATTGCCTGAACGATGAAGATTCGATTAAATGGTGTATCGAAAAAGGGAATTCATCTAAGACATTGAAAGTTGCAGATGCATGGTCGCAACGTTTGCCGCCGGATATTGCAGGAAATCCAATGCCTGGCATTGGAAAACCGATGATGAGTGAGAATAACCACATGGGGCTTGGTCTGGCAAAGTTGGTTGAGCTAGTGAACAATTATAAGGGGCAACTCTGGCTTTCTAGCGGTGAAAAAACGCTTACTATTGACACAAATGGAACTCAGAGTTTTAAAAAAAATAAACAAAAATGGCAGGGGGTAGCTTTAGCATGCCGGTTTGATACCGAAAAAGCTAAAAGCTATAACAAATCTAACGATGATGAAGCTATTGATTCGTTAGTTGAACTGTTAATAAGTAGTGGGGGCGTGGAGTTATGAAAAATCAAAATATAGAACATTTTTGTCCTGAAGGGAGTGATTTAGCGTCGAGAGCGTCTGCGCGAAATTTACGAACCAAAGCAGAACAAACCATTAAAAAAGGAAACACTGCGGTAATAGACTTAACTAATGTTATTTCTATATCTGAATCTTATGCCGACGAGCTGTTTGCTGTATTGGTTGAACAGCATGGGCTTGAATGGTTCTCTAACAATGTTAAATTGCTGTATGACAAGTCCAACTCAAATGGCGTCTTTCGTTCAATTGCTACAGCGATTCGCCGTCGATTGGAGAGCCAAGAAAGTCATGCTATTAAAATATCAATTGATGGTCTTATAGCGGCAAAAAAAGCCAGTAATTCAAAAAACCTCAACCAGCATGCTTAGTATCAAAACAAGCTTGTTATAAAAGCCGATAACCTAAAAATTATCGGCTTTTTTGTATAAGTTTGTCAGGTTCACTTTTCTAGTTCTATTGCTAAAACTCTTAGATTCAACTCATAAGTACAATCGGCACTAATCGGAAAAGAAAAAGGTTAGCTGATATAGTTTCACGCTTTTTTCAATCCGACCAAAGACGAGAAAGCGCATGAGAAACTATAAACAGCTAAGCCAAGAACAAAGATACCAGATTAAGATATTAATTACAGCGGGAAAAAACCAGAAAGAGATAGCAGAGTTATTGTGCATATCGGGGTCTACCGTGTGCCGGGAGCTGAAACGCAATCGAGGCAAAAAGGGCTACTTCCCGAAGCAGGCGCAAATAAAAACGGATAAGCGACGGGCTCAAGCAGCAAAAGCACTAAAAATGACCGCAGAAGTGATCGTTGAGATTGAAGAAAAAATCCGTTTGGACTGGAGCCCGGAGCAAGTCTCGGGGACGCTGAAAATCGCAATCAGCCATGAGCGCATTTATCAGCATATTTGGACTGATAAGCACAATGGCGGTACCTTGTATCAGCATCTTCGGCACAGCAACAAGAAACGCAAAAAGCGATACGGATCCAAGGATAAGCGCGGCCAGATCAGGAACCGTATCAGTATCGACGAACGCCCGGAGATCGTTGCGCAAAAGACTCGCATCGGCGATTGGGAAATCGATACCGTGATAGGCAAGAACCATCAAGGCGCCTTAGTGACGATAGTGGATCGGGTATCCAAGTTCACCCTGATAAAAAAGGTAGCAAGCAAACATGCAGAGGTTGTTACAGAGGCCACTGTATTATTGCTACAGCCCTATCTGGATAAGACGTTAACGATTACCGCAGATAACGGCAAAGAGTTTGCGGGACACGAAAAAATCAAGGAGCAGCTGAACGCTGATGTGTATTTCGCTCACCCTTATAGCTCCTGGGAGCGAGGCTTAAACGAAAATACCAATGGCTTGATTAGGCAATACTTTACCAAAGGTAGCAGTTTTGAGAACATAACCGATGACGATGTTGAGGCTGTCATGCATAAGCTCAACCATCGCCCTCGAAAAACACTCAATTTTAAAACACCTCATGAGGTCTTTTTTCCTGAACAAGAGAGGGATGCCGCATGATTACTAGGATTGCACTTCGGAGTTGAATCCGCCTGTTGTTTTGAGGGAGTTCGCAAGCCCACTCCAGCCTACGCGCTAACTGCTATATCGGGCGACTGCATATCGATTCCTATAAATTTGCGGGCATGGCTAACACGAGGTAACGTCTAGCGCCCCACTTAAGCGCCATGTTGGCGAAGTAACCACCTAAAGCCGGAAGGTGTTGTAATGGTGCTCATAAAATATTATTCATTTTCAATCAGTTGAAATGAGCGCCTTGAGAGAGAAGTGGCGGGGTAGGATAAATTTAACGGTACAGGTGAGATATCAGAGCCCGCGCCGCAAAACTGGGACAGCGCCATTCTGCTGGAGTGTAAACAGGGCTCTATCTTAAATTAAGGTATTTTTTGTCTGGACAATGGGGTCCACTTTAAAACGCCTAAAAGACCAGCAATAACCGAAGTAACTGTCGCTGCAACTAAGGTTGTTTCCAACGCTATTTTAAATAGCGACCATGCAACCAATTCCAAAGACCGCTAAAGCAACACCAACACGTCTACTTGGCGCAATTAACACAGCTAATGCTATTACTAGACAAGCTGTTAAAGCTGCGCCAAAACAGAATACAGTTATTTCGACATAGTGAAACCACTGGGCAATACATATACCAGAAATCATTTCATCTTTTGAACGCAAGACTCTAATACCATCGTGTAGCAGTAAGCTTAGAAAAAGCCCAATGGCAAACCCCAATATTGTTATAGGTGCAACGGCTATCCAGCGAAGTACATTTATCATGGCCGCCTAATGTTAAGGTGAGGGGTGCGAGCAGCCATGCGGCTAAGCGCCCCTCTTGACCGATATTTTAGACCGTCTTCCATACGCAATAAGCAAGTGGAACTGATACAAAAGGCACGCAGGTATTCCATATAAAATTAACAACTTAATCCATAACGGTTCCGAATTGCCCATAGTGTGTAATGGTTCGTGTATGACAATCGGCAAAAGCGCAATAAAACCAAGCAAAATGCCGGCTTTTAATCTCATAGGAACTCCTGCTACAGCGTATTCACGATAACGAAAAAACAAGTCCCACAAAAACCAAAGCCCACTGCCACAGGTAAACATCCAAGGTATTCCGACCAGCCAATAAAATCTAGGAAGTTCAATATCATTTTTTAGCCAGCCAACCAGAGGAAGATAAATCGAGCCAAACATTCCAACAATCCACACAAGAGAGATTGGCGCAACCCATACAACATACTGGCAAATAATCAGAAGACGTAGAATTCTGGTTGGAGTGTGCCGAAACATATGTTGCCTAACGGCTCGCGTAACCGGCGCCACAAAGCGGAGCGCAGCGTAGCTTTGTGGCGCCCGAGTTGGCGCGATTGTTAGGGCTGTTTTCGTCAGAGATTAACAAGCTTGACATGCTTTTTATCCTTCTTTGACTCGCGCCAAATCTCTATTCGATATTGCTGGTTTATGGGAACCGGTTTCGGTCGAGGTCTCTGCGGTGGTCTCTTCGTGGTTCTGGAGAGATCCCCATCGCTCTTATCCCACCCTTCACCCGTAAGGCTCAACTGCTCTGGGTATCGCGGGACGTTTCGTAATTGGTGTTGCAACTCGTCGATAAACTCCGGCACTTCGTTACCCTCTTCCCCGAACAGCGCCGTAGCCTCGATCATCGCTTCATCAGCGGTGAGCGCACCCCTCTGAACTTTCTCAAACAAGGAATGCAAACGGGATAAGGTCCCTCCGCTTTTCCTTGCCTTTGCATTTACGCTGCCAGAGCCGAAGGGTGACTTGGCGCTTTCAAATAGAGCATCAGATACGAACGACACTTGCCCTCGGATGGTTTCAAGGCCGGATATGAAATCGGCATAGCTACCAATTCCAAAATACAGAGCACCTAGAGTAACCGCTATTCTTCCTCCGCCTTTAATTGATCCTTCTTCAATTTCCAGGGATATTGCGTAGTCGGGAAGGATCAAAGACTTCTCAACACGTTTTTCCCATTCATCAAACAGGTTCGTGGAATAGCGTTCAAACTCCTCGCGTGGAAGGCTCGGTACTTTAATCAGAAAGCTAGTCGTTCCTATGTCAATCATTGCCTATTCCGTAGCAGCTATTGCTTCGCCCTAACGTTTTGAGTTGAGCGTCGCGATGCGCGCTTTTTGCGCATCGTGTACGCTCTAACGACGCGTTAGCCGATATTTATACTGCACAGTTGTTAATCGTTGGGACGAAAGTGGGGGTG